>NZ_JAGWCX010000051.1:0-29095 GCF_020657775.1 Clostridioides sp. ZZV14-6345
TCATGAACTAAAAAGTTCATTTTGAGACACCCCTTAATTTAATCTCACTTATTCTTTCCCTTTATCATTAACACTCAACTGTCCCTACTGCTTTTCCTACACATCCACAAACTTCCATTCTACTCTTAACAAACTCTTTAACTGAATCTAAACCTTTTTTACCATATTTCTTAGGGTCAATTACTTCTGGGTCAGAATTAAGCACATCCTTAACCCCATTACTATAAGCAATTCTTAATTCTGTTGCATAATTAACCTTGCAAATCCCTCTTTTTATAGATTCCTTAATAATCTCATCTGGTATCCCAGACCCACCATGTAATACTAATGGAACTGATACAACTTCTCTAATCTCAGATAATCTATCTAAATCAAGCTTTGGTTCTCCCTTATATAGCCCATGTGCTGTACCTATTGCTACTGCTAAAGATGATACCCCTGTTCTCTCTACAAACTCTTTTGCTTCTAATGGGTCTGTGTATGCTCCACCATCACCACCATCTAAATCGTCTTCCTTACCTCCAACTTTACCTAATTCAGCTTCAACAGGTATATCTGAAGGCATACATGCATCTACAACAGATTTAGATATTGAAATATTATCTTCGTAACTTTCATGAGAACCATCAATCATAATAGAAGTATATCCAACTCTAAGTGCCTGCATAGCTAGTCCAAAACTTGAACCATGGTCTAAGTGCATTGCTACAGGAACACTTGCCTTCTCTGATGCTACCTTTACATTCGCTAAATAATAATCCAGTCCTGCATACTTTATTGTTGAAGGTGTTGTTTGCAATATTACTGGTGATTTAAGTTCTTCAGCAGCCTCTATTACTGCCATAACCATCTCCATATTTTCAACATTAAATGCACCTACTGCATAATGCCCTTCTTGTGCATCTAATAATATTTGTTTAGTTGTCACTAATGCCATAATTTATCCTCCTATATGTTTATAATGATTTGATTTCTTCATTATTTAATTTTGATACTATTTCTCTACTTGTTTTGCTATTTAATAATTCATTTAAAAATTCTTCATTCATTAATTTTGAAGATAGTTGAGATAATGTCTTTAAGTGTAAATTATCGCCATTATCTGTAGCTGCTATCATAAATATAATATGTGCTAAACTTCCATCTTCTGATTCAAAATCAAATCCTTCTTTTGATATACCCACTGCTACACGTGGTATTTTTACTGCATCTGTTTTTGCATGTGGTATCGCTATCCCCATACCAAAACCTGTAGATGATATTTCTTCTCTTTTAAGGATTTCTTTTTTAAACTTATTTTTATCTGAAAGAACACCTGATTTATCAAGTATCCCAACCATTTCGTCAATCACATCTGTTTTATTTTTTCCCTTAACATCTAAAATTACTGTTTCTTCACTATATAAAGATACATCATTAGATACGTTTTCCGATTCTGCACTTTCATTTTTATGCTCATTTTTAGTTGTATTTGTATTTTCTATCGTATTTTTCTCATTTACGACTTTCGGTGTAATCATCATATAAAGTACAGCACCTACTAATGAACCTACAAATATACACCCTACCCATAAAAGTGGCTTATTGACTAATCCTAGAACCAAAAACCCTCCATGTGGAGCTGGTACTTCTATTTTCATTATATAAGTCAAAATTGATGATATTGATGATGCAATCATAAGTACTGGCAATACTTTTAATGGATTTTTTGCTGCAAAAGGTATTGCACCTTCTGTTATATGAGTACTACCTAGTATATAGTTAATTAACCCTGCTGCTCTATCTTCTTCTGTAAATCTATTTTTAAATAGAGTGGACGCTATTGCTATTACCAATGGTGGTGTTATACAAGCTGCAGATACACCTGCCATGAATAAATAATTTCCTTGTCCTAGAAGCATAGTTCCAGTTACATATGCTGCTTTATTTACTGGACCTCCCATATCAAATGCTGACATGCATCCTATTACTATTCCCAAGATTATAGGGCTTGAATTTTGCAACCCTGATAGGAAGTTCATCATAGCATTGTTAAGTGCTGAACATGGTCCACCAAGTAACAACATAGCTACACCTACAAGACCTACACTAACTATAGGAATTATAAAAATCGATTTAAGACCTTCTAACTGTCTTGGTAGTTTTCTTAACAGATGTACAAATAATTTAACTAAGTAACCTGCTAAAAATCCTGATATGATTCCACCTAAAAATCCTGAACCTGTATCGAATGATATCATTCCTCCAACAAGTCCTGCCAACATACCAGCTCTCCCCGATATAGATTGAGCTATAAATGCTGCCAGTACAGGAACCATCAAATTCATAGAATATCCACCAACAGATTTTAATGTAGCTGCTATCTGATTATACTGTTCTGAATTTGGGTCAAAGGAGTAAATCCCCCATAAAAATGATATGGCAGTCAGTACTCCACCTGCTACTACTAAAGGCAACATGTGAGATACACCATTCATTAAGTCTTTATATAACTTTTGACCAAATGATAAATTTCCTTCCTCTGCAACTTTACTACTTGATGAATTTCCTTTTCTAATAGGTACTGTTCCATCAATACATCTTTGTATAAGTTCATTAGCTTTATGTATACCTTCTTTAACAGGTACTTCTATTACTGGCTTTCCATTGAATCTGTCCATATCAACGTTTTTATCACAAGCAACTATTATTGCATCTGCCATTTCGATATCTTTTGCTGTTAACTTATTTTCTACACCTATAGCTCCATTCGTTTCAACTTTTATATCACACCCTAATTCTTTAGCTGAATTTTTTAATGCTTCTTCTGCCATAAAAGTATGAGCTATTCCAGTTGGACAACCTGTTACCCCTAGAATCATCTTCTTTCCCATCTTTATACCACCTTTCTGACTCTTATATTTTTTATATAATCTTCCACATTCGCTAAATTACCTATACCATTACTTTCAGCCACACTTGCTCCTGTTGCTGCCGACCTTTTTAACGCATATTCAATATCTTCTGGATTTTCCAACCATATACTTAGAAAAGCAGCTAATGCAGAGTCACCAGCACATGCAGAGCTGACTACTGTAACTGGTTGAGCACTAGCATAATAAATTGATTTTCCATTGTAAAAATAAGAACCTTTTTCTCCTAAAGTTAGCAGTATATTTTGAGCACCTTTTAAGTATAGTAACTTGAGTACATCCTTAATATCTTCTTCATCTCTTACAATAATTCCAAATATATCTTTGATTTCTTCATCATTTGGTTTTATCAAATATGGGTTATACTGTAATAATTCCTTTAATTTCGGTGAACTTATATCGAGTATTGTCTTTATATTTTTCTTTTTACAAATCTTAAATATATCTTCATAGTAATTATCATCAATACCAGGTGGTAGGCTTCCACTTATTGATAAGTAACTTATATCTTCTAGAGACTCTATCTTCTCTATCATATCTAGTTTTTGTTTTTCGTTTACATATGACCCAGAGTTTACAAATTTAAACTCATCACTTCCATCATTTAAAAATATATTTATACGAGTTGTATCTTCTACCCAAGTAGGCAATACGTCAAATCCTCTCTTTTCGCTTTCTTCAACTATATATTTTCCTGAAAAACCTCCAAAAAATCCTAATATCTTAGATTCTATACCATAATGACCTAGTACAAATGTTACATTTAATCCCTTTCCATTAGGAGAATATACAGCATTTGATGTACGATTTACTAATTTACTCTTTATCCCATTAGTAGATATATTCATATCTATTGCTGGATTCGTAGTTAATGTATATATCATTGTCTTCCCCCTTGCTTGTGCTGTGTATGTTTTCATTATAATAAAAAAGTCTATGAAAATCTTTTCACAAATAGAAAATCAATTTTCATAGACTTTTCAATTTAATTTTCAGAATCATTATATCTGACCATATAATCTATAATTATCCTAGATATAATATACAAAGGCAACCTAGATGATACTTCATATTCAGAAATTGAGATATGCTCATGCTTGTATCCCACAATATATAAATCTGAATACTTTATAAGTTTTGCACTTTCACTACAACAACAAGTTATAACTTTAGCTCCAACTAAATTAGCATTCTGTGCTGATTCTACAAGTTCTATAGTATTTCCATTCAACGAAAATATAATTATAAGTTCGTCTTTTTTTATTGATTTAGATTTTATTTTCATTATATTGGGGTCATTTATAAAAACAACATTAAAGTCAAGTAGTTGCAATTTAAGACTAAACTCTTTTGCTACATATTCAGTAAGCCCTCTTGCTAAAATGTATATCTTACTAGATTTGTTTATAGTTTTTATTATGTTAATTAGTGTAGTTAAAGATATTTGTTCTATAACTCTCTGTGCTTCTATAAAAGACTTATTTATTATATCCCCCATATTTTGTATATCATTGTTTTCATCTTTTACTGTTAATCTATACCTAAGTTCATTAAATCCATTTAAACCACATTTTCTAATTGCTCTTGAAACGGTTGCTGGAGATGAATATGTTTCATGAGCAATCTCTACTATAGATAATTCTGGTAATATTGACTCATTTTCATTTATAAATTTAATTATTTCAAGTTCCGTCTTCGTTAGATTTTCAGAATTACTTTTGTTTAGCTCAACTATCATATCTTACCTCTCCTTATATATAAGTTTTATTTGTCTAAATTTATCGAGTAATATAATAATATATTACCTCCTAACTACTTATTTTTATACACAATTAAGATTTAGTCAATGTCTATATATGTAAATTTATAATATTATAATTTTATACTTCAATTAATTATGTAGTTATTATAGTATTTTGCAATAAAAAAGAATTACTCAATTACTAAAACTGAGTAACTCCAATTTTTGAGACCTTAAATTAACTCGAATTATTGAAAATGATTCATAAACATTATCCTATTTTCTCACTTATCAATTTATATACTTGAGATTTATATACTTGAGTAATACCTTTTTTTATTAATAGAAATCATCTTACTAACAATTGAAATTGTAGTTCCAGTACATAATATTGAAAATATAGTTCCAAACCCTAAATTCCCACCTAAATATACACCTAAAATTAAAAATATTACATCTGCTATAGTTTTTAAAACTTTATATGGATACTTAAATTTGCCCTCAATATAGATTAATATAGCATCTAAAGGGCTCATTCCAATGTCAAATTTTATAAGCATTGCAAATCCACTACACATAAGTATATGACCAATTATAAAGCTCATTATTCTAATGCTAATCCCTAAACTACTTATATTAAAATCTAATAATAAATATATATACAAATCTATAAATATTCCTGCTACTAGTACATAAACACAGCTTCCCAATCCCAAACTTTTTTTATTCAATAACAATGCTATAAGTAATAGAGTTCCATTATATATTAGCCCTGCTATTGTATAACTTATACCTAACTTTATATGTATACCCTCATTTAAAAGTGTAATTGCATCACTACCAAGACCTGACTGAAGTATAAGAGATATACCACATCCCAGTATATTCATAATTAAAATTACAAATATAAATTTTTTTATGACACTCATAATTAATAAACCACCTTATTTATAATTATAATCCCTCTTATAAAACTGTATTAATAACATAGTATTTATAAGAGGGATTATTTATATTTAAAAACTATCTACTTTTTCTTTTAATTCTTCTCCATTAGTTCTTATTACATTTTGATACCAATAAAAACTATCTTTTTTGTAACGTTCTTTGCTTCCATTTCCGTTGTTATCTATATCTACATATATAAATCCATATCTTTTTTCCATTTCTTGAGATGAACAACTTACTATATCTATTGGCGACCACATACAATAAGCTAATATTTCGGTTCCATCAGCTATAGCTTCACCTATTTGTTCTATATGTTTTCCTAAATAATCTATTCTGTAACTATCATGAACTTTTCCATCTTCAAATTCATCATGCATTCCAAATCCATTTTCAGCTATCATTATTGGCTTTTGGTATCTATCATAATATTGAGATAAAGTATTGTATAATCCTTTAGGGTCAATTGCCCACCCCCAAGGATTTGCTTTTAAGTATGGATTTTTTACATTGTCAATTGGATTCATAGTATTTTTACTTGCTGATACTGTTGTAGAATAATAATATGATAGAGCTAGAAAATCCATAGTATTCTCTTTTAATACTTTATCATCTCCCTCCTCCATAACTATATTTATGTTATTTTCTTTGAAGAATCTCTTGATGTAAGCTGGATACTCCCCTCTAAAACTTACATCAGTGAAGAAATACTGTATTCTATTTCTTTTTAAAGCAAATACCACATTTTCAGGGTC
Organism: Clostridioides sp. ZZV14-6345; assembly: GCF_020657775.1. Taxonomy (NCBI): domain Bacteria; kingdom Bacillati; phylum Bacillota; class Clostridia; order Peptostreptococcales; family Peptostreptococcaceae; genus Clostridioides; species Clostridioides sp. ZZV14-6345. Next base: position 6,357 of record NZ_JAGWCX010000051.1, read on the forward strand.
ACAATCTTCTGGATAAGATGTACAATCTGCCATCATCATACCTATCATCATATCTGAATTTATTTCTTTTCCAAGCTTCTTAGTTAAAGCTGTAGCCATAAATTGATGATGAATAGCTTGATATTTAGCCTCTTCTACATCATCTACCTGGTCTACACAAAACGCAACTGAATTAAATGATTCATGATACATTAAATTTATTTGGTTTATAACTATCCAGTATTTAACTTTATCTTTGTATCTATTTAATATTAATTGTGCATATCTAACAAAGAAATCTACTACTTTTCTATTAGACCATCCTTTATATTTTAATACTAAATTCAAAGGAGTCTCATAATGAAGTAGGGTTACAACAGGTTCCATACCATTATCTATTACTTCATTTATAAGATTATCATAAAACTTTAGCCCCTCTTCATTAGGCTCTAAATCATCTCCATTTGGGAATATTCTAGCCCAATTTATTGAAAATCTAAAACACTTTAACCCTAGTTCTTTTAAAAGCTTTAAATCTTCCTTATATGTATGATAAAAGTCTATTCCATTACGCTTAGGGTAGTACCCATTCTTATCTTTCATAGCAAACTTTATTTTATCTACAGTCATATCAGACTCATAATGTTTAGATATATCTCTATCTTTATCATATATATGTACGTCAGCTAAACACCACCCTTTGCCACCTTCATTCCAGGCACCTTCTAATTGGTTAGCTGCTACAGCCCCACCCCACAAAAAACCTTTAGGAAACTTACTCAATTTAATCACTCCTTATTTTATGTTATTTAAATCATTTATCTTAAATTCTATAGACCTTACTATTCCTACCAAAGACATAGTTATATTTAACTCGCTGAATATTGTCATAAGAGTATCTTGAGCATGTGCAAATAAAAGTGAATGGGCTCTTTTTTCTCCACTAGCTTCCCCTTGTATAATGTTAGTTTGAGCTCTATGTGCTTCTGTCATAAACTCTTTTGCTTTAGCTAGTTTTAAATCAGCATTTTTATAATCAAACCTTTCTAAATCACTAAGAGCTTGTTTAATTTCTGTCCTAGCCTCACCTGCACGAAGTATTATTTGCATTGCTACTTCTATTAATTCTTCATCTATTACATGTTCTTCAATTGTCATATTTATAATTTCCTTTCAACATCTAAATTTAAGCTTCTTGACTCTCTAGTTTTAGTTCTTCTTTTTCATAAGCTTTAAAAAATGGATACCATATCATGAATAGTAATACTATATTTATTGCTAAAACAAGAAGCCCTCTAACATCTTGATTTACCATAAAAGTAGATATACCAAAAGGAACATACCATAAATTAAACACCTTACTCGGAATTGTCACAAATCCCATACTCATTGATAAGTAAGTAGTTATTGATATTACTACTGTTCCTATCCACATAGGTAACATTAAAAATGGGTTCCATGCTACTGGAGCTCCAAACATTACTGGTTCATTTATGTTCATTATAGAAGGAACGATACATGCTCTTCCTATTGCTTTTATTCTTCCAGCTCTAGATAAACACATCATTAGCACTAGTGGTAATGTTGCTCCCCATCCACCTAAAGTTATCCAGCCTGTTTGAACAACTTCATAAGTATATATATTAGTTGCAAGCCCTCCTGATGCTACAGCTGCTGCATTCGCTGCAATTGCACTAAGCTGAATTGCATAAGTTATCGGAGATAATACCCACCCACTTATACCTAAAGAATATAAAAATACTACTAAGAAGTTTAACAGTACAAATCCAGGCAATGTTTGTGCTATATCTGATACTGGTTTAAATATCCTAACTATTATTTCAAACATATCAAAGTTAAGTCCATAAATTAGTCCCCAACCTATAAACATTATTACTGCTATAGGTAACATACTATCAAACCACTTACTTACAAAATCAGGAAGTGCTGAATCTTCACCAAAAAATGAGAAAGACCCAAATAAAGACATTATTAATCCGGAGAATAATCCTGCAACTAGTGCTACAAGCATTCCTTCTCCTCCAAATCTATTGAAGTTAAATATAGCTCCTTCATTCGTAATCTCTGGACGAATCATCATTAACATTAATCCAGCACCTGCAAGACCAGCTACTACACTCATACTTTCAAATTTCTTATTCTTCATTATTTCCATAGGTAATAAAAATGCTATAAATAGTCCTAAAAGTCCAAATGTATATTGATTTATTGGACTTAAATCAGGCAAGAAACTTATGTAATTCTTCAAGACAGAAACTATAGTTACTAAAGAACCTACAAATACCATAGGTAAAACTTTCATTATAGTTGATTGAACTGATTGTACCCATATATTCTTAGTTATCTTATTTACAACAGGAGTAAACTTTTCACTTAACAAATCTATAAATTTATTCATAAACAATCTCCCCATAAATATTTTATTTATTTGATATTAATTCTAATGCTTCTTCTAAAGCCTTTACACCATCTAATCTTCCATATGCAGTTTTAGATATACATGCCACTGGAACATTATATTCATCAGCTTTTTTTTGGATTTCATCTTTCATATAATCTAAATGTGGTCCTAATAATAAACAATCTATTTCTGGTAAATATTTATCTATCTCTGACTCACTTCTAGCTTTTATATCTGCTTCTATGCCTTTTTTCTTTGCACTCTTTCTCATACTAGTTGCCATAAAACCTGTACTTGCCCCTGAACCACATGCCAATAACACTCTTATATTTTTCATAACAATACCTCCAGTATTTTTATCCATTAATTTATTTCTTAATGAATTTTTTATTTTATTTGATTATATTTATATTGTACTTCCTAAATAATTTCCTTTCACATAAATATATTTCCTAATAATAGGAAATCATTTACTCTTAACTAGACATATTAATATATAGTATAATGTACATTATAATACGTACATTCAATTACATAAATATCATATCATACAGATTTTATTTTAAAACTATGAGAGGGAATCTAATGAAAACATCTAAAAAAGAGTTATTTTTAAATTTCATAAAAACGCAACACGATTGGATAGATTCATCCACATTAGCCAATTATCTTAATGTATCAACACGTTCGATTAGAAAGTATGTAAATGAAATTAATTCTACTGGTGAATTTATATTATCCTCTAAAAAAGGATATAAACTAAATCTTAATAATAATTCTCAAACTAAAATTGATAGTTCAGATAATATATCACCTGATAATAGATTAAATTTAATTTTGAAAGAACTTATAGTTAATAGTAATGGAATTAATATGTTTGATTTAAGTGAAGAATTATTTGTTAGCCCATCTACTATTGAAGGGGACATAGTCAAAGCTAATAAATTTATAGGAAGTTACAATTTAAAGATAAAGCAATCGAGATTTTTATTGAAACTAGTTGGAAATGAGTCTGCAAAGCGTAAATTAATGAGCTCTATAATATTTAAAGAAACAGGAAGTGATTTTTTAAGCTTATTTGACGTACAAAAAATATATCAAGAGTATAATTTAACTAAACTAAAAGAAAATATAATATATATATTAAAAAAATACAATTTGTTTATAAATGAGTATGCTATAAATAACATACTTCTTCATTTAATGATAACTATAGACAGAATAAAAAAGAATAACTACATAGAGTCTGTCGAAGTAGTGAGCTACATAGATAATAATAATATAGATATAAACATTTCAAGAGATATATCAGATTTTTTAGAGTCTGAATACAACATAACTTTAACTAGTGCAGAATTGTACTACTTAGTATTTCAGTTAACAAACAAAACCACAGTCTTAAACTATCATCAAATGGATACTAAGTCATTGTCAAATTATATAAATGAACATTTTGTTGAATTAACTAAAAAAATAATTAAAAATGTATATGACTTATACTTTATAGATTTATCTGATGATGAATTTGTTGTAAAATTTACTCTTCATGTAAAAAACTTAATCAGTAGGGCTAAAAATAATCAAGTTTTGAGAAATCAAATACCTCAGAAGTTAAAAGACTCCTACCCTCTGATATATGATATATCTGTTTATATTTGTAATCAGATTCAAATTTTAGAAAACATAGAAATAGATGAAGATGAAATATCGTATATATCTCTTCATGTAGGTTCATTTTTTGATAGACAAAAATTACTAGAAGATAAAGTTCTCTGTGCATTAATTACTCCAAACTATTATGATTTACAACTCAAAATAGTAAGAGACCTTGAAAAGAGATTTAATGAGTCTATAGAAGTTATTCAAATTTTTTCAGATACTCATAACCTGGACTTTGATAATAAAGTAGACATGGTTATTACTACTTTACCAATTAGTGATAGATGTCCTATACCTTTTGTTTATGTAAATCCTTACCTAAATAGAAAAGATTATGATAATATCCAAAGTAAATTTATTCAGATTAAAGATAGAAAAAACATACTTACTGTACAGAATCATTTAGAAATGTACTTCAGTGAATCTTTATTTATGAAAAATATATATTTAGATAGTGCTAAAGATTATATAAAATTTATGGGAAATATTCTGTACGAAAATAAATATGTTAAACCCAATTACATAGATGATGTTCTTATAAGAGAAAACATGTCTTCAACCGCATTTAATAACAACGTAGCAATTCCTCATAGTATGAAAATGGATGCTTTAAAAACTGGAGTCTGTCTAATTGTCAACGATAAACCAGTTAAATGGGGTAAGGAAAAAGTTCAAATTATAGCTATGATACCCATAAATGAAAAGGAAAAGGAAAAATTCAATTACATATTTGAAAGCTTTATTGAAATATTATCAGAGTGGAACAATGTTAAAGAACTTACTAAGGCAGATAGTTATAGTAGTTTTATGAATAGAATAACTTATCTTATTCAAAATATATAAATTCATTAATCTATTTGCAAGACCTATTTTTAAAATTACTAACACAAAATAAATAAGCTGTCACACTAAAAGTCTAAATTCATATGTGACAGCTTTCTTTTTTTACCTAATATATCTTATTTTTAATATGACTTATTTCTTAACTATTGTACACTAGTTATAAGATTAAATATTTGTACTGTTGTAGCCGTCATATTGTCACTAGCAGTTTCTTTATCCATTGCTTCTTCTATTGTCATAGCTCTATTTACTATAGAAAAATAAGCATCTATCCCCTCTTCATTACATTTAACTGCATCTTCTGTTGTTGCTCCAGCCAAACCTATTACTTTTACACCATACTTTTTTGCCAGTTTTGCAACTCCTATTGGTGCCTTGCCCATAGCAGTTTGATTGTCCAATCTACCTTCGCCAGTTATAACAAAGTCTACATCTTTTAACTCTTCCTCTAATTTAATTTCTTCTAATATTATTTTTATTCCAGATTCTAATTTTGAATTTAAAAATGCTAAAAACGCAAAACCTAATCCTCCTGCTGCACCTGCTCCTTCTACATTAGCTACATCTTTATTTAAGTAATTTTTAACTACTTTAGAAAAATTTCTAAGCCCATTATCTAACTCCTCAATTATTTCTGATGTTGCACCTTTTTGAGACCCGTATATGTATGCAGCTCCGTTTTTTCCAAACAGCGGATTATTTACATCACAAGCTATTTTAAAGTTACATTCATCTAATTCTTTTAATCTATTCTCTATTTTTATATATCTTATTTCATTTAAAACTTTTCCACCTAATCCTACTAATTTGTTATTTTTATCATAAAACTCAAATCCTAAAGCTTGAAGTATACCCACTCCAGCATCATTAGTAGCACTTCCACCTATTCCAATTATAAAATTTCTATATCCTTTATTTATTGCTTCCTTTATTATTTCCCCAACACCATAAGTTGTAGTGTATAAAGGATTTCTAAGTTCAGTTGGAACTAATGTTAATCCTGATGCTTGAGCTATTTCTATTATTGCTGTACTTGTATCTTTTAATAATCCATATGTTGCATTTACTTTCTTAACTATTGGCCCAGTAACTGCTATAGTTTCTTTTTCACCGTTCATTCCTTGAACTAAAGCATCTACTGTCCCTTCACCACCATCAGCAAGTGGCAATATCTTTACTTGTGCATCTTCTTTAACTTTCAATATCCCCTTTTTTATTGCATTTGCTGCCTCTATTGAGGATAAGCTTCCTTTCAAGGAATCTATAGAAATTAATACTTTCATATTTATCTACTCCTTATTTTAAACATATAATTTTATAAGCTTAATTTATCTTTTATTTTATACTCTAAATCTTTCTTTGTATACAACTTATACTATCTATCTTTTTTTCCTGCAAAAAATAGATAGGAAATCGGAAATATCCGCATAAATACAGTATCTATCAGTAAAACAACTAAAGAAAAAAGAAGAAAATTACAACAAATGAAAGAGCCTTATGTAACGATTTATAGGGAGTTATATAAAGTTATGGAAGAATGACGCTTGAAACAGAGTGTCTTTTTCTATGCAGTGTAACAGCATACTATTTCATTTCTGCTTGATTACCTTAAAACTTATTAGTCTATGGTTTGTCAAAGGCTTGTTGCGTAAGCAATGCTGAATAGCAACCTTTACAAAACATAGGCTAATAAGTAGCTTTTCAAAAGCAGAAAAGAAATGACAATGTTTATAACAGCATGATATAATACACATGATATAATACAGATAAAGACAAATTGGAAGTTGTGTAAGGGAAAATTATAAATATGATATTATGGATATGCGTTGGTGTTGTATTATTATGTGCGGGTATTGCGATATATTTTGGAACGAAAAAGAAAAAGTAAAATCCGAATTTTAGGAGAAGTTATTATGATATATGTTGCTTTAGTTGTGCTTGTATGTTTTTACTTTGCGGTCTTGGGAATATATGAAAAAAAGAAAATAGTCGAAGAAAAATCAAAGAAGATTGCTAGGATATTATCAATAATTATAGTAGTTGCTCCAATCATTGCAACGATATTTTTTACGATATTGTTTTCTTTTGTATTGCAAGGAAGACTAACAGAAAGAATTTCTCATTCAATAATTGTATTTTCGATGTGGATTTGTGCGTTACAATTCTATAAATATATTATCTCACATTTCAAAAATAAGAAAAATTTGAAATTATCCATTATTGGAATGATTTTATCAGTGGGAATGGCAATATTCCTAACACCATTAGATAGATTTTGTATACAAATTTATTCCTATTTGCAAGAAATTACAGTTCCATTTTCAATAGGTATAATAAATTTTATTTATACTGTGATTTTTTGTACAGACCAATCTTTGAGAAAAAGCAAATAATATTACTGTTATGATATGCAACTTCCAGTTTGTAGAGCAAACGATAAATGAAAATTTGTTGCAGTAATGACAAATGTTAATTTGCGTTGCTTGTAGCAACGGTCGTTTTGATATTTAATAGTTGTATCAAAACAAAGGAGGCACAGGTTATGTTGAATGAAAATATTAAGAATCTACGAAAAACAAAAGGTTTATCGCAAGAAGAACTTGCTATAAAGCTGAATGTAGTAAGGCAGACGGTATCTAAATGGGAAAAAGGACTATCGGTTCCTGACTCAAGTATGCTTATTTCTTTAGCAGACGAACTAGATACTTCTGTAAGTATATTGCTTGGAGAAACTGTACAGGAACATTGTTTGAATGAATTGGATTTAAAGAGTATTTCTGAAAAGCTTGAGAGTATTAATCTCCAATTTGCTAAAAGAAGTGAGATGAGAATTAGGATAATTCGTTACCTGCTTATTTCATTTTGTGCGATTATAATAATAGTATTTATTGCTTTTGCAACTATGCACAGCGAATATTTGAATTGGGATTACAATATTCCAGAATTGGCAGTTGCAGGTACAATGTTGCATGGTGTTGAATTTTTATTCGTAAGATTTGCACCATTCGTCTTTATTGGCTCTATAATCGGGATTGTATTCACATATAGAAAAAGATAAATCTTAGTTTATGCGAAAGATACGCTCAAAATCTTACAAGCCGACGGAGTGATCCGCCCACGGTGGCGCTCGCAAGACATATCGCCACGCCAGCTTGCTGTCGAGGGGGCGGTTCAGTTCGGCGAGCTTTAGCGAGCCGTTCAAAGCCCCCGTTATCTAACAGGGGGTACTATTACAAGAAACAATGGACAAAACAAATACAAAAATGCCGATATGCAACGATTTATAAGGTTATAAGGACTTACTGCACTTCACACCCTGTCAATTCTACCCGATAGGTCTAAAACAGCATATCGATAGCAAGAAAATACATGATACAAGGTGTATGCTCCTATGAGCGTATGCCTTTTTTGATTGGACGAATGGAACATGAATGACATGGAATTTATGGAAGCACTGAAAGAAAAACGGAACGCCTGCGGCTATTCACAAACAAGACTGGCAAAGGACCTTCATATCAGCAGGCAAAACTTAAATGAAATTGAGAACGGCAAGACACGAGTCAGCAGGGAAATGAAGCATACGCTCCTGTATTATCTTGATTACTGTAAATGCACACAGCCGTTTACACTGACAGTTGATTATCTGCGTGTTCGCTTCCCTACCACAGACGCATTGGAGATTATCCAAAACGTGCTGGCTATGAAAAGCGAATATTTTATTCATGAAGATTACGGACTGTTTGGCTATGAAGAACAATATATCTATGGAGAGATTATCGTCATGCCTTCTAAAGACGTTTCTATAGGCGTTTTGTTGGAATTGAGGGGCATGGGCTGTCGGCAAAGGAGCATAGCCAGCATAAAGCCGTCATACGCTAAGGAATGGGCGGTCAGAATGAAAGAGAATGGCTTTTCCTACAAGACTATCAATAACTACAAGCGTTCCTTGAAAGCGTCCTTATACATGGCGATAGAGGACACTGTGTAAGGAAGAACCCGTTTGATTTCCAGCTAAGCGAGGTCATAGAGGACGACAGCAAGCCGAAAATCACATTGAGCGAGTAGCAGGAAGCAAGGCTATTAGACTTTATGAAGCAAGACAACGTTTACAGCAAGTATCATGATGATGTGCTTATCCTGCTGAAAACAGGATTGCGTATCTAGGAACTGTGCGTACTGACAAAGAATGATTTGGATTTCAAGAACCATGCAATCCGTATCAATCATCAGCTACTCAAAGACAAGGACGGCTTCTACATAGCAGAGCCAAAGACAAAAAGCGGTGTCCGCAACGTGCCTATAAGCGAAGAAACAGAGAAAGCCTTTCAAAGAGTGCTGAAAAGGAATCAAAAGCCAAAGCTCAAAGAGATAGACGGTTACCGCAATTTTCTGTTCCTCAGTCCCAACGGCTACCCTATGCAGGAGAGCAGTTATAAATCGGTGCTGAACCTCCTTAAATCATTTGATGTTATGAATATAGCATAAAATAAATCATGAAAATGTTTTTTTGAAATTATACACATAATTTCTTTTTTAAAAATAGAGGTTTGTGTATTTATACACAAACCTCTATCTTAACCAGTATTGCTCTATTATTGCTCTCATAATCATCATGATTGGAACCTTATCTGATATATTGTATCCATTTACTTGTCTAATTGTCGAATAGCAATATAAACTTATATCTGCAATTTGTTGTAATTGATTTTCACATATATGTGTTAAAGCTACTACCTTACATCCTTTATCAGTTGCTATCTTTGCTGCTTCTATCACTTCTCTTGTTTCCCCACTTAAACTAAGTACAAAAAACATATCTTGTTCACCTAATTTGCCTATATCATGAAGTACTTCATGTCTTTGGCTATAGTAAGTTATATTATTATGACCACCTCTAATTTCTTTTACTAATATCTCACATAAAGGAATGTTTTGACCTATTCCATAAACTATAATATTCCTAGATTTTTGAATTATATCTGCTACTTTATTTATTTTTCCATAATCTATTAGCTCTAATGTCTTTTTTATATCTGATTCAAAACCATCTTTAGGCTCTTTATTCTTATCTTTTAACTCTTCTTTTAAATTATTTTTTAGCTGGGAGAAACCATCATACTCCATCTTTTTACATAGCCTAACTATAGTATTTGGCACAGTAAAAAATTTATCTGCTAAAGATTGTATTGATAATTTTACTACTTCTTCTTTGTTTTTTCTCATATATTCAATTATCATGTCTTCTATATCTGTAAATTTATACTCATATTTTTTTGCTCTTTCATAAAATTCCATAGTTTATCCTCCATCTATTTTATTATTTTACATAAAATGCTCAAATATTATCTAAATTTTTTATTAATGTTATTATAATTTAAAATTTTTAATTTTTTAATGCGTACTACTCCCTTTATTATACATAAAAAATGTGTACTTCCTATATTGATAGAGATGATTCAAATTTTTATTTTGATACATCTCCATCAATATTCTTTTAGAAAATACACATTTTATTTCAAATACTCATTTTTAATTAATATTTTGGGTAATCTATTCTTTATATCTAATTATTAGCCTTTAAAAGGTCTCTAAAATCAACCAACTCAATATTATTTCTTTTTAACCACATTTTAACATCCTTATCACATAGCATTGCATGTTCATATACTCTTTCTTGAACAAGAGAAGATGATTTAATAAGATTATAATCTATAAATCCTGGATGAGTAACCATTAGTGTTATATCTTTATCTAAATTTATATACTTTTCTTCAAATAATTTAACAAAAGATTTGTCTAACTTGTAAAAATGATTCTGAGGATATTTGCTTGGCATGCTAATACTTGAATCTAAATAATAAGGACAACTTGGTATACCATGTTCTTTTCCAGCATCACACATTGCCGATATTGATACATCATCTTCTATCCCATGTATATCAATATACTCAGGCAACTTGTTCATATACAACTTATAAGTTTCAATTTGAGCACAAACTTCTTCATATACTTCTTCATAATTAAAAATATCTTTACCTGTAAGTAGTTGTGCTCTTCTTATTTTGCTAGAAACAAATTTTCCACCTTCATCTAACAAATTCTTTATCTTAATCTGTTCTTTACAACAAGGTTCTCCTATTACTAGGTTAACATGTAAACCAAAGCATATATCATCATTTTTTACCATTTCTATAGCTTTTCTTGAAAAAGGCATATTCACCATGATTCCAGCACTTGTAACAATACCATTCTTATAAGAAGATATTATTCCTAGTGTAACACCTTCTGAATATCCTATATCGTCTGCCCTAACTACTAATTTCTTCATTTTATGCTTCTGCCTGCTTTCTCAACTCATCAAGTTGCATTTCCATCTCATCCTTTACTTTAACAACATCCGTTCCTATGATTATTTGAACTGATGTATTACTCAACTTGATTACTCCTTTTGCCCCTGTTTTTTTTATGTTATCATCATTTAAAAGAGCTGCATCTTTCACTTCTAAACGCAATCTCGTCATACAATTATTAAGTGTCACTATATTTTCATAACCACCACAATTTTTAATTATATGCTTAGCCATATATGAAAAATTGCCATGAGAAAGTTTTAAATTCTTTTCTTTTTCACTAACTTTATCACCTATCTCTATCTCAACTTCACGTCCTGGTGTTTGTACATTGTCTTTTATTATTATGTATTTAAATGTTACATAATATAATACAAAGAATACAATTCCTATAGGTATAACTAACCATGCTTTATCCCCATAACTAAAGCTTAAGACATAGTCAATTATACTTGCTCCATTAAATGAACCCAAACGAGCCCCCAGTAAATATAGTACAACTCCACCTAGACCAGAATAAAAAGAATGAATTATATATAACTTTGGAGATGCAAACAAAAACGAAAACTCTATAGGTTCAGTTACCGTTGCCATAAAAGAAGTTAATGCTCCAGCCGTCATTGCCCCTTTTACTTCTTGCTTCTTTTTATCCTGTGCTGTTTTATATATAGCATAAGAAATAGCAGGTATTGAGAACATCATAATTATATAAAATCCTGTCCAGAAGAATCCTGCATTTGGGTCTCCTGCCATAAATCTAGGAATCTCCCCTCTTATAACTTCTCCTGTTGATGTTGTATACTCACCCATTTCAAATAGTATGTAAGCATTTAAAACTTGATGCAATCCAGTTGGTATTAATGCACGATTACAGAACAAAAATAAGAATATTCCTATTGCACCAGCTCCTCCTAACCATAAACCAAATTGATTCATTGCAGCTTGTGGATATATCCATAATAAACTAAATATGTATGATAAAATTAAAGCTACTATTGGAGATAATGTAATTACACACTTTTCCCCTGCAAAAAAACTTAAAAACGCAGGAACTTTAACTTTATGTGTTCTATTATAAGTCCATGCTATACAAGCTCCAACAATTATCCCACCAAATACTCCTGCATTTAATGTTTCATTCATTAACTCTAAATTTGACTTAAATATCATATATGCAACTACTGCTGCAACCATTACACTTGTCTTATCCTTAGACTTTGAATAGGCACTAGCTGCTCCTAATAAAAATAAGTAGTCCACATTTGAAAATACTATATTAGATATATTAGATATAGCTGGGACATTAAGCATATTTGTTCCAAATAATAACCCTAATATACCTGCTGCTGGCATTACAGCTATAGGCACCAGCATAGTCTTTCCTAAAAGTGACAGTTGTTGCATCATCTTGTTTAAGAACCTCTTCATATTCAATCCCCTTTCTCTTTCGATTTAAATTTTTTTGAAAACGATTTATTTAGATTTTATATCTTAAATATTATATTTGTTTAAACAAATTGTCAATATTTTTTATTTATTTTATTTTTACCATTTAATTCCGTATCTAAATACTTTTGTGTATATTGCTATATCTAGTCTATTTTTTCATATTAATTTTTTTTATTTTCAAAATATGTTTAATCATATATTCAAAGTAACTCACAAACTAGTTTAATTTTATCCTTTTTATGCTTTATATCATTACATTTTCACTATACATGTCTAAACACATTTGATATAATTTGTTCATATCAGTTCAATAATATTACTAAAGACCTTTAAGGAGGGGTATATGGCTAAAAATAAATTTTCAGAGATATATGAAGTATTAAAAGAAGAAATACTTGATGGTAAATATACAAGTAATATGATGTTGCCTACTGAACTTCAACTTATTGAAAGGTTTTCATGTAGTAGAAATACTGTACGTAGAGCAATTTCTCAGCTAAACACAGAAGGATATGTTCAAAGTATAAAAGGCAAGGGCGTTGTAGTATTAGAGAATAGTTTTTCTAATGATTTTTTTCTAAATATGCACAATTTCAAGGGTGTAGAGTCGATTGTAGAAGACAAAAAGGTTAATACTGCTACTAGTGTTCTTCATTTCAGCAAAATCTTAATTGATAATAAGTTGTCTAAAAAGACAGGTTTTAAGGTTGGCAGTGAAGTATATCACCTTCACAGACTACGATATATTGATAATATACCTAAAATACTCGACATTAATTATTTTTTATGTAGTGTAGTTAAAGGCCTTGATGTTTCTATAGCACAAGGTTCCATTTACAAATATATAAAAGAGTGTCTGGGTACAAAAATTGTTTCATCCAGAAAGATATTTAAAATTGAAAAAGCTACTGAACTTGAGTTAAAAACACTACCTTTAAATGATTATAATTGTGTTGGTGTTATTAAAAATAGTGTATATACTGATGATGGAAAGCTTTTTGAATATACAGAATCAAAGCATACACCTGAAACATTTATATTTATGGATGTTACTCAAAGATATTAAAAGAATTATGTTTAATTAAACATAATTTTTTTGCGCTTAATCACTTTATACGCTACTAACCTCACTATTCTATATATAATTATATGTTTATACAAATATATTTTTATTTTATACTAAAGCTTTAATACTAGTTTTATACTTGACAATTTGTTTAAACATATTATAATTAACTTATAAATTACAGGAGGTGTCGAGTATGAAAAATTGGTGGAAAAAAGCAACTGTTTATCAAATATATCCAAAAAGTTTCAAAGATAGCAACAATGATGGTATAGGTGATATAAATGGTATTATAGAAAAGTTAGATTATCTCTCTTCTTTAGGTGTTGATTTATTATGGTTGACTCCTATGTATGTTTCCCCTCAAAGAGATAACGGGTATGATATAGAAGATTATTATAATATAGACCCGAAATATGGTACAATGAGTGACTTTGAAAAACTCTTAAAAGAAGCACATAAAAGAGATTTAAAGATAATGATGGATATGGTTTTAAACCATACATCTACTGAACATAAATGGTTTAAAGAATCTAAAAAAAGCAAAGACAATCCATATCGTGACTATTATTTCTGGAAGGATGCTAAACCTGATGGTTCTGTACCTAATAACTGGATATCCAGATTTAGTGGAACTGCTTGGAAATATGATAAGACTACGAATCAATACTACCTACATTTATTTGAAGAAACTCAGGCTGATTTAAATTGGGAAAATGAAAAAGTCCGTGAAGAATGTTACAAAATACTAGAATTTTGGGCTGACAAAGGTATTGATGGTTTTCGTTTAGATGTAGTCAACCTACTATCCAAAACACCTGGATTACCTGATGACCCTATAACAGGACCAAAAGGAGATGGAAGAACTCACTACGCTGATGGTCCTCGTATACACGAATATTTACATAATATGAATCAAAAAGTTTTCAAACCTAAAAATATAGTTACTGTAGGTGAAATGTCATCTACTACACCTGAAGAGTGTATCAACTATACTAGAGAAAATCGAGAAGAACTATCTATGGTTTTTAGCTTCCATCATATGAAAACAGATTATAAAGGAGGTGTAAAATGGACTAATGAAATGTTTTCTTTAGATAAATTAAGAAAAGCACAATCTGACTTTCAATATAAAATGTACGAAGGAAAAGGATGGAATGCTCTATTTTACTCTAACCATGACCAACCTAGAGCTTTATCTAGATTTGGAGATGATAGATTTTTTCGTCAAGAAAGTGCTAAGATGTTAGCTATAACACTATTTGGTTTACAAGGTACTACCTACATATATCAAGGTGAGGAAATAGGTATGACAAATGCCTACTTCACTAAAATAGATGAATATGACGATGCCGAGAGTAAAAATGCATACTATCATATGATTAAATCTGGTATTGATGAAAAGGAAGCATTGCTTATACTCCAACAGAAATCTAGAGACAATGCTCGTACTCCTATGCAATGGGATAATACTATTTATAAGGGATTTTCTAATCATAAACCGTGGTTAAAAGTTAATAATGACAATATTAGTGTAGAAAATGAGCTTAACGATTCACGTTCAGTATTTTACACTTATCAAAGATTAATCAAATATCGTAAGCAATATGATATTTTTACAGAAGGTACTTACAGATTACTAGATGAAAATCATAAAAATCTATTTGTTTATGAAAGAGAATATAAAAAACAAAAGCTTCTTGTTATAAGTAATTTTACTCATGATAATGTAGTATATAAATTACCTGAAACTTATTTGAATAAATTAAACTACACAATACTTGAAACCAATTACACTAGAGATATAATTGAAAATAAAATGGAAATAAAACCTTACGAAAGTATAATGATATATTATAAATAAAGTTATTTATGTAAAAATGGGGCTGTAGCACTATTTTCTAGCACGACAGCTCCTACCATTTTTAATTAACATATATAAAACAAGGTATTTTAAAGTTGCTTTTATAGATATAATAAACAATTGTAATTAGATTCTATTAATTTTAATAAAGTTAATTATGTTAATTGATAAAGCGAAAACTAATTATATTTAACTCTTTTTATTTTTTTTGTCCAGGTATTTCTCCTGGTGATCTAAATTGCTGACCATTATTTATTTTAGAACCTTTCACTTGATTTGTGTGATAAAATGACCATGTTCCCCCAGAACAACTACAAGAACATAGATTTGCACACATAGCACCACAATTACATCCTCCTTTAGGATCTATTTCTCCATTTGCAGAATCATATAAATTTCTTTTTCCAAAATTAGACATATCATTTTTCCCCTCTCATTTGTTATATTATTATATTTTAATTAATTAAAATTAATAGAATTCTCAAGTTTTTTAACAATATCATAAATATTGTTAAAAGAATTAAATCTTCCTGATAAAATCACATCCTCTGGAATAGATATAGAAAAATAGTCTTCTATATCATACAATGTTAATACTAGTTCACGAGCAGGCATCATTATCTTAGATTCAAATAAATTTTCATTTTTTAAATCACAATTTTCATCGAAATTTATTTTTGATCTTTTCTCAAATATATTTACTAAAACTGTATAGATATCTAGTTTATTCATAATTTCTGTGTTTACCATATCAGTATTTCACCATCCTTCTATGTAAAATATTTTATATAGATGCTACAGTACCATATTTTATAAATTCTTTGATCATTAATTCTATTAATCTGTCTATTTCAGATTTGTTAGATAAACAAAATACATTTTTATTCTGTAATGTGGCTATTTTTTTCTCAACTAATGATTTTCCTAATGTTAAATAAAATGGCTTTCCCATAGTCTCTGTTGGGTGAGATAATATTGATTTCGCAGCAATATTGTAATAATCTACCTCTATATTAAACTTACTTTTTGTAATTTTACCAAAATAAGAAATTTCTTCATCACTATATTTACCATATGGAATAGATAGTATTGTACAATCTGGAGTTACTGCTTGAAGTACTTTGTACATTGTAATTCCAAAATCACCAAATGCTTTCGAAGAAAATGGAAGTATACCACCTGGAATTCCGATAATTATAAGGTCAGGTTTTTTTTCTAATTCTAATTTTTTTAGAGTATTATTAAACATTAGTACCTTGTCTTGTTCTTCTATATTATTTGAGTACATAAACTCAGGGAATGAGTAGAAATCAAATAATTCGCAAACTTGACGTGTTCCAATTTGAAGAACCTTATATCCATCAATTAGTAATTTATTTCTTAATGCTAATTGAATATCAAATTTTTCTAAGCCTTCAAATATGCTACATACAAAAATAACAGGTGTATCAATATTGTATATTCTTCCTTGAAAATCTTTTACCATATTTTTTGAACTATTAATTTCAAACTGTTGTTCTTTAGGTATAATCATTTTTAAATTATCAATATTACTATTTGAATTACTAAAAAAGATTATTTTTTTACCATGATTTACAGCTTTTTTTATATTTTCTAAAATAATATTTTCGCTTTCATCACTATAAAAATTATTAAGTAAGATATATGTACATTTTTCTAATTCCTTATCAAAATTTTCAGAAACTTCTAAAGACTTACCATTAAATTTATATTTATCTCCTAAGACTCCATTCCCCTTTAAACTTACAATTGATGTTATATCTATATCTTTTAGTAAATTCTCTTGTTTAACAAATGGAGCCATTTCCTCTGTGAATGGATAAATTAATACTTTTTTCATTTTAATCCTCCAATAGATTCTAATTAGTTTCATAATGTAATAATTTAAGATGCTATCTTAAATTAAATGGTATTTTCTATAAGTTCTTTTGTTTCAAAATCAAATCCCAATTCCTTTAATACGCAATAATCTTGGAAATCACTTTCTATACTACTTCTAATATATTCACACTCCTTTGCTATATCTTCTTGTGTTGAATCAACACTTAAAGAAACAGCACAAATTCTGCAGTTTTCATAAGCCCAACAACTATGACATTTATCACCATTTATTCTTTCAATATTCAATAATTTTTCTACTTTTTTAAGGTCATATCCTTGATCTAAATTTCCTATATTCATACTATCTGATGCTTCCGATGCTTTTTCACATGGATAAAAATAACCATCAGCATTTATGAATAATCTCATAACTCCTGGTACACATGGACCCCCATGATGCCATTTTTCTGGCATTACTAAACGTTGTTTGCCCTGTTTACCATTTCGCGTATCTCCAATAGTAGAGATTTGAGTTTGTAATAATTTAGAACTATCCTCTTTTTTTATTCTACCAAGTAAAGTTAAATATCCTATGAATAAAGCATACTGACTTTCTTCATAAAAACTTTGTGATTTCTCAGTTTTAACTTTAGCATTTACTTCACTAACAATTGAAGATAAAAATAATGAATTTTGAAATAATTCTTCTTTAGTAAAGAATTTATTAACGCAAGAGAAGTTATCAGTTGCTAATACAGAATTAAAATGTACATTATTTTTAAAATAATTTGGATACTTAGTAGATATCATATCTAGTTTTTTCATTATAGAACTAAAAGATCCTACATTATTATTTGCAAACTTTCTATTTTTATCATGTATTTCAGCAGGACCATCTAGACTAATCATAATACTAACATTATTTTCTTCAAATAACTCTATAATTTCTTCTGTTATAAGAGTTGCATTAGTTGTTAAATTGTATTTCAAATTTTTACCTTCTATATTCGCTTTTGAATATTCAATGCACCATTTAATTAAATCAAATTCTAGTAATGGCTCTCCGCCATAAAAACCTATACTCACATATTGACAATCTCTTGAATGGCTTATTAAATAATCAATTCCTCTTTTAGCAGTCTCTTTAGACATTCTTTTGTTTGTATGTATTCTATTTATATATCCTCCAGAATAAGTACAATAATCACAATGTAAGTTACAATTTTGAGTTACTTGTAATATTATTCCTTCTACCCTATTTTCACAATGATACTTTAATACTTCAGTTTCTGGATGTTCTGTTATTTTCACTTTATTTGATTTTAAGTATCCTTGCTTTCTTAAAAATTCTACATATTCTAATGTATTACTACTTGACTCTCCAAGTTGTTCTTTCTTTAGATAATCATAGACATTTTCATCTATATTTAATATAGAATCAGTATTCACATCATAAAAATAGAACCCAGTTGATGTTTGAAATAAATGAATAAAAGGTTTTTGTTCCATAATTCTTAACTCCTTTTCAAAGTAATTATTAATTTGTTTCTAGTTTACTTATAATTTGACTTGAATATAACTGATGATAAATTCCTTCTTTTTCGATTAATTCCTCATGATTTCCACATTCTGCAATTTGTCCATTATTTAAAACTATTATATTTTCACATAACAAATTTAAATGATGTGTTTTATGAGATACGAATATACCAAATTTATTTTCAAACATTTTTTTATAAGTTAAAAGCATATCATTTTCAGCTATTCCATCTAAAGCGGCATCTGGTTCATCTAAAATGTAAAAATCAGCATCTTTCATCATAGCTCTTGATATTGCTATTTTCTGCCATTGGCCTTCTGAAAGTTGCTTTTCTCCAAACCAATATCCTAAAATGGTATTTAATTTATTACTCCCCAATTGATTAATATCTAGTCCAGATTTTATCAATGACTCTTTTATCAAATCCTCATTATTTATCTGATCTAGGTTTCCATATCCTACATTTTCTTTTATACTAGCTTCATATTTGGTATAGTCTTGAAAAACACAACTTATTTTATTGTAGTAATTTTCTTTTTCGATATTATGTAGGTTAATTCCATTTATTAAGATATCTCCTTCATAATCATCATAAATTCCTAGTATAATTTTGATTAAAGTTGATTTACCAGAACCGTTTCTACCAACAAGTGCAATAGGACTATTCTTTTTTAATTCTAGATTAATATCCTTTAGAACATAACCTGAATCTTCAGTAAATTTATAATATAAATGTTTTAGCTCTATTTTTTCTATATTATCTATTTTAAGTTTTGTTTTATTAAGTTCCGTCTTCTCAGGAATATCAAAAAATCTAAATAATAGTTCCATATATAGAGATTTACTATATATTGTACTCATCATTGATAATATCACTTCTATACCATTTTTTATTGTTGTTATACAGGTTATGTAAGTAGTTACATCTCCCATATATATTTTCTGCCAAAACCCATTAAGAAGTATATGAAAATATATAACTCCTGTAAATAATTGACCAATAATTATAATTATAAAATTCATATCAAATGTTTTTTTCATTATTTTATAATCTTGAAGAATGAATTTTTCTTTTAATTTTCCATACTGATTTATAAATAAATTTCCTAATCCATATAAAATTGTTTCTTTGATTGAATTTCCTAATAGCATTAAAAAATTAATATACCAACATTTTCTTTCTTCAGAAGTTCTTTTCATACTTATTTCATACTGCTCATGCCCTAATTTTTGAGAGTAATAAAATTGTATAACTGGGGCTATTATGATTAATATTACAATCCAATATTGATAAGATATAATTATAATAATCGAGGAAAATATTGTGATTGCCTGTTGAAAAACTAAAATCCAGGAGTTAAAGTAATCAATAACTGTAGCTCCATTTTGAGATTGAGCTCTATTGATTAAATCATAAATTTCCTTATTTTCAAAATCCTTCGTAGTTAATCTATTAGCTTTTTCTAACATTAAAATCTCTATATGTCTGGTAAACCTTTTCATAAATGTCGTAGAGTATAAATTATAAATTTCTACAGCCATTAAATCAATCATCTCTAAGACTATATAGATAAAAATTAATTTTAAAAAGATATCTTGCCCTATATTTTTCATCTGAATTGCATTTATCATTTTTTGCATTATTAACAAAGATATTATTGGAAAAAAACCTTGAAATACTGAAAAAATAATGCATAAAAAAATATATATCCAGCTATAATTAAAGATTAATTTAGTACTATTTATTATAACATTAAAAATTTGATAAAGATAATTTTTAGTTTTAGTTCTATTAAGGAAGATTAAAATAATAATTACTCCTATAATAAATAAACCAATTAATATTTTAATTGATGATTTCTCCATTACTTCACCTGAAATTAAATTCTTAAAAGTATTTTTTTTGATGTTTTTTTCACATAAAAATATATTATCAAGCAATTTATTGCTTATTATATAACAATAAACATATATTTTATTTAAGACATAGTTTAAAATAAATAGTAATTAACTCGAAACGTTTCTAATCATTATTTATACTACGATGGTAGCATGAAATCAAAAAAATTTCAACAACAATTTAAATTTAATTATTCTATTTTACTATATTTTAATTTTTATTTAAATGTTAAATCTTTTTTATTTATGTGAATTTTTAACAGAATTTAATATTTTAATTTTTAAATTTCATATATAAGATAAAAAAAAACAAAACAGTAGCTAGGCTTTAAATAAAATATTAAATACTATAATTTATAGATTAAATCTGATATTATTATATATATCTGGAAGTTGTTGCTATTATTTAAAAGGGTGGGATGGATATGAATAACATGGAAAATAAGAAAAATTTTTTAAGAAAAATAGTAAAATTAAGAAGCATATTTCTAAGCATATTTGGTGTGTTTTTATTTATTACAGCAACTACAGGTATTCAAACTGTTGATAGATATGTTCCAACATGGTTATATATAACATTGGGAGTGTCAGCAACTATATTATTAGTTTTATACGTTATTTCCTTTATTTTAAAAAGAAATATAAAAGATAGTAAAATGTAGTACTTCATAAACTTCCAGTAAAAGAATAATTTTGATAAATCAAAATTATTCTTTTTTAGTATCAAAATAAATAATAAAATAACAAAGTAAATAGAAAATATAACTAAAAAATTATCAAAGTTTAAGATGATAATTTTATATTTGATAAACTTATGTAATACACTGTAAATTAACTTCTCAAAATTTATAATTCTTAGCATAAAATTATAATCTAATATTAAAATTTTACAAAAAAGTAATTTATTAAATGACTAGGATAATCAATAAAACTTATAATTTCCACAAAAGTTATGATGAAATTGTTGATTTAGATATAAATTTATCAGTAAAATAAATTAGTAAGTTAAAAAAAGATCTTATAAAAAGATTAAAATAAATCCTTTTGTTGGAATTTTAAGAGATTTTGTTTTTATTATAAATAAAAAATTTATTGGTTTATTATTTAAAAACGTTACAAGTCTTTTAAAGCTCTTTAAAACAGCCTTTTAAATTACTTTACTTAAATATTTTTTTGTTTAACTTATTTTTATAAGTAATAAACATATAAACATCATTTATGTAAATTAATGATTTTTAAAATAAAGATATTTTTATTTTTTATATAAACAGTACAGAATAAAAAAATATTTGTGTTTTCTCTTTTACTATTCTATTTTAAAAATATTTTATTTATTTTATATTTTATTATTTTAGGCGATTTGAAAACATTGAAATTAATTATGTACATAGGTTGAACGACGAATATTGGAGAATTTATTAATTTGAGATAAAGGCATAAAATATAAAATCTTTATAGATATAAAAAATAAAAAGTCTTATAAAAACTTTAACTTTCAATTTTTTGGTATATTTACAGGTAAATTTTTGATGATTAGTTTTAAATAAATTATTTTAAAAAATGAAGAAGCGAGCATTTTGGAAACTAAAAGGAGCTGTTGCATGAGCAAATTAAATTTGTTCCGTGACAGCTCTTTTTTTACTTATCTTAATAGGCATATTTTTAATTGATTTATATAAAGTTTATGTTCTAAGTAAAATTATGCATTACAGATAAAGATACAAAAATACCATTTTTTCAGATAATATTTAATTATAAATAATAAATTTAGAATACTTTTTTTAAATGATGAAAATATATTCCATGTTCATTTTTTACTATTTTAT
>NZ_JAGWCX010000052.1:0-28724 GCF_020657775.1 Clostridioides sp. ZZV14-6345
AACAAATTTAATTTGCTCCTGCGACAGCCCCTTTTTGTATAAAGATTTCTAGAAAATAACTAATAAAAAACAATATTATTTGAATATGGACGTTATATAAGTCTAAATATCTAACTTATTTTGAAAACAAAATATTTCAAACTTATTTTTATTAAAAGATAACAAGCCTTCATCCCTCATCTTTCCAAGTTCTCTTGACATAGAACTTCTGTCAACACACAAAAAATCAGCCATTTCATTTCTCGAAAAAGGAATTGTAAACTTGTGGCTACCTGTTTGTTCTATTTGTTTTGAAAAATACATAAGTAATTTCTCACGAGTCGTTTTACGAGAAAGTAATTCTATTTTATTATGAAGTAAAATGTTTTTTTCAGCTATTAATTGTAGCATGTTTTCAATTAGTCTATTATGAAAGACACATGTAGATGAACAAATGCCAGTTACACTTTTAAACTTTATAAATAAAACTTCACAAAAAGATGTTGTGGTTACTGTAACACTGCTTTTGTGTAGTCTAGTACATGCAAATACTTCTCCAAATAAATCTCCAGGTAAAAGTTCAGCTACAATATTTCTATTACCTTCAATATCTTCCTTTATTATGTGTGCACTTCCTTTAAGCATAATTCCAATGGAGGTAACTTCACTTCCAACAGAGAATATTATGCTATCTTTTGGGTAAGTCTTATCAACAACACCCAGACATTCTAACATTGCTTCAAGTTCATCATTTTTAATTCCTTCAAATAGAGGAATTTTTTTTAGTAGGTCTATATGTTTTTCTAAAATTTTTTTCAAATAATCACTTCCTTGTTGCATATGCAACCGATAATTTGTTTTTATTGTACTATACTAAATTTATAAAAGCAAGGAGATATAAAAATCTTACTATAAAACAATTGAAAGAAAAATATGTAGGTCTTAAAAATAAATATCTAAGAAATTAATATTTTAAACTAAAAAAATTTTATGAGGTGATATAAATGATGAGAAAAATAATTAAAATTGATGAGGAAAAATGTAATAGTTGTGGATTGTGTGTTGAAGCTTGTCATGAAGAAGCTATAGGAATGATAAATGGAAAGGCAAAACTTTTAAGAGATGATTATTGTGATGGTTTAGGAGATTGTCTACCAACTTGTCCAACAAATGCGATTTCATTTGAGTATAGAGAAGCAGCAGAATATGACGAAGCAGCAGTAAAAGCAAATATGGAAGCAAAGAAAGCACAAAACAAAAGTTTAGCATGTGGATGTCCAGGTTCTCAGTCTAAGGAAATAAATAGAGAAGTTTCAAATAGTGTAGCTTTAAATAATGATTTAGAAGTAGAGACAAAAGGTTCCCAACTTAATCAATGGCCAGTACAAATAAAATTAGTACCAACTAATGCACCATATTTAAAGAATGCAAGTCTTTTAATAGCAGCAGACTGTACAGCATATGCATATGGAAACTTTCATAATAAATTTATGAAAAACAAGGTTACATTAATTGGTTGTCCTAAACTTGATGAGGTTGATTATGCTGAAAAACTTACAGAGATTTTAAAAGTGAATGATATTAAAAATATAGTAGTAACACGTATGGAAGTTCCTTGTTGTGGTGGTATAGTAAATGCTGTTAAGACAGCTCTACAAAATAGTGGAAAGATGATACCATGGCAAATAGTTACGATATCTGTAGATGGAAAAATTGTAGATGGAGAACTTTAATTAAGTGAATTACAGAAAAATCTAATAAATTTTAATAAAAAAATGGAGGAATAAAAAATGGAAAATATGTTTTGTTTTCAATGTGAACAAACAGCAGGAGGAAAAGGGTGTACTATAAATGGAGTTTGTGGTAAAAAGGGGGGTACAGCCAACTTACAAGATGAACTTACAGGAGTGTTAATTGGTCTTTCAAGAGCAACTATTGGAAATAAAAATAGACCAACAAGTGAAACAGATAAAGTCATGATAGATGGATTATTCACTACTATAACAAATGTGAGCTTTGACGATGAAGCTATAAAAAGACAAATTGAAAAAACTGAGATGGAAAAAAGTAAACTTGTACCTAGATGTTCAGATTGTTCAACAACTTGTAGTAGAAATGATAACTATGATATGAAGGACTTGTGGAATGATAATGAAGATATACGTTCATTAAAATCATTAATCTTATTTGGATTAAGAGGTATGGCTGCCTATGCGTATCATGCAATGGTACTTGGCTATACAGAAAAAGAAGTAAATGAATTTTTCTATGAAGGATTAATAGCAGTTGGAGGAGACTTGTCTATTGATGAACTTTTAGGTTTGGTTATGAAAACTGGAGAAATAAACTTGAAATGTATGGAATTGCTTGATAGAGCAAATACTGAAACTTATGGAACACCAGAACCAACTCAAGTATCTATGAAGATTGAGAAAGGTCCATTCATTGTAGTTACAGGGCATGACCTTTATGATTTACACAAATTATTAGAACAAACAAAAGATAAAGGTATAAATATATATACTCATGGTGAACTATTGCCAGCACATGCATATCCAAAATTAAAAGAATATAAACATCTAAAAGGTAACTTTGGTACAGCATGGCAAAATCAACAGAAAGAATTTGATAATATACCTGCTCCAATCCTATTTACAACAAATTGTTTAATGCCTGTTAAAGATAGTTATAGAGATAGAGTATTTACTACAGAAGTAGTTGCTTATCCAGGTATGATTCATATTGATGACGATAAAGATTTTTCTAGTGTAATAGAAAAAGCTCTTGAACTTGGGGGATATAAAGAAGATGTTCATATGACGGGTATTAATGGTGGAGATACATTAACTACTGGTTTTGCAAGAGGTACAGTTTCATCTGTGCAAGATAAAGTAGTAGATGCTGTAAAGAGTGGAGCTATAAGACATTTTTTATTAGTTGGAGGTTGTGATGGTGCAAAACCTGGAAGAAACTATTACACTGAATTTGTAAAACAAGCTCCTAAAGATACTATTATATTGACTCTTGCATGTGGAAAATATAGATTTAATGACTTAAATCTTGGAGAAATAGGTGGTTTACCTCGTTTAATGGATATGGGACAATGCAATGATGCCTACAGTGCAATCAAAGTGGCAGTTTCATTGGCAAATGCTTTTGAATGTGGAGTAAATGATTTACCTCTTAGTATGATACTATCATGGTATGAGCAGAAGGCTGTTTGTATACTTCTTACATTACTTCACTTAGGTATTAAAAATATCTATATAGGGCCTTCTTTACCAGCATTTTTATCTAAAAATGTATTAGATATATTGGTTGACAAATTTGCATTGACACCTATATCTACTCCTGAAGAAGATATGAAGAAGATTTTAGGATAAAGAAAATAAATATATTTATAGTTGAAATATTTTTAAGTATAGATGAAATTAAAATAAGGGGTTAAACTTAAAATTTGATTAGAAAAAATCAATTTTAAGACAACCCTTTATCTATTTTTTGTAATAATTGAAAAATAAACCTGCTTTTAGTATATTCTTTTTAATAAGCTTTGTATTAAACTTATAATACTTAGATATATAATATCTTATAACTTTTATTTTAAGTATTACAAGTTTGTATAGAACTTAAATATTAAAAGAGGAACATTGTAATATGTAACTTGCATAAAATATATATACTATAGTTAAATTATTTTGACCAAAGTTTGAAGTATATAAGGTGTTTTATGTGGGGGTATATAATATGAGAAATTCTAATTTTAATATATTGGCATTTGATGGTGGTGGATTAAAAGGAGCATTGAGTATATCCATACTTGAGAGGATAGTAAAAGAGTATCCAAACTTATTATATAATATAAATATGTTTGGAGGTACGTCTACAGGGAGTCTAATTGCACTAGGACTTGCATACGGTGTAAGTACTAAAGAGATAAAAGAACTTTATTCAATCGAAAATTCAAAGCGTATTTTTAGTAAAAGTTATACAGAAATGCTCAGACCAAAGTATGAAAACAAAAATTTAAAAGAAGTTTTACTAAGTATATTTCCAGAGGAACTAGAATTAAAAGATTTAAATAAATTAGTGATGATACCAAGTTTTTATATAGGAAATGAAGAAAATGCATGGAAACCAGTGTTTTATAACAATATGCCAAACTCTATTACAAAGACTAGTAAAGTTGTAGATGTAGCAATGGCAAGCAGTGCTGCGCCAGTGTTTTTCCCAACCTATAATCGCCATGTTGATGGTGGAATAATAGCAACTGACCCAAGTCTAGCGTGTATAATTCACGCCATTGATAATGGGCTTAAGCTTAAAAATACTAGACTTTTTTCTATAGGAACTGGATATGTATATAATAGTATAAAGGCAGATACTACTGAATGGGGAGCTATTGATTGGATAATTAATAAAGAGCCCGATTTGCCAATTATATCTATTACATTAGAAGGAAATTCTCAAATGAGTCAATTATTTTCTCAAAAACTTCTTGGAGATAATTACTATAGACTAAATCCTAAGATGGAAAAAGACGTAGCAATGGATGATTGTGATGCGTTAGAATATTTGATATCTTTAGGAGAAAATTGTGATATAAAAGATGCTTTTGGATGGATAAATAAAAAGAGCTTTTATAGAAATTAGATTCAATTTGAAATTTTGTTTGTACACGTTATTTCATCAAGTAGGTAAAAATAACAAAATAGAAGATTATTAAGTTACTTCTTAGGGAATAAATAAAATATAATTTTTTTAAGGAGTGATGAAAATGATAAAACTTGCTACTTTTGCAGGTGGATGTTTTTGGTGTATGGTGAAACCTTTTGATAAGTATGATGGAGTTATAAAGGTAATTTCTGGGTATACAGGTGGGCATATTGAAAATCCTACATATCAAGAGGTATGTTCGGGGACAACTGGTCATGTTGAAGCTATTCAAATAACTTATGATGATGATATAATAAGTTATGATGAGCTCCTAAATATATTTTGGAAACAGATTAATCCTACAGATGATGGTGGACAATTTGGTGACAGGGGAACTCAATACAAGACTGCTATATTTTATCATGATGAAGAACAAAAAAATATAGCTTTAAAATCAAAAGAGCATCTGGAAAATAGTAAAATATTTGATAGTAAAATAGTAACTTCTATAATTCCAGCAACTAAATTCTATGAAGCAGAAAATAATCATCAGGATTATTATAAAAAAAGACCATTAAACTACAATATGTATTATAAAGGTTCAGGTAGATATAATTTTGTAAAAAGTCACTGGGATGGAAACAATATAAATAGAGAAGAGTTAAAAAAGACTTTAACTCCTATACAATTTGAGGTTACTCAAAATGATATGACAGAGGTACCTTTTGAAAATGAATACTATGATAATGACGAAGAAGGAATTTATGTTGACATTGTAAGTGGAGAAGTTTTATTTTCTTCAAAAGATAAATTTGATGCTGGATGTGGCTGGCCAAGTTTTTCAAAGCCAGTTATAGATAAATCTATAATTGAGAGAAGTGATTTCTCACAAGGTATGTATAGAGTCGAAGTGAGAAGTGCTAAAGGAAATTCTCATTTAGGTCATGTATTTGATGATGGACCAAAAGAACTTGGAGGTTTAAGATATTGTATAAATTCTGCTTCTCTTAAATTTATACCTAAAAAAGATATGGAAGCGTTAGGTTATGTAGAATACCTAAAACTTTTTAAATAATTAAAATTATTTATTATAAACTTATCGAAAAGGTGAAAATATAAGGAAATATTTTCACCTTTTGTTTTTTTTTCAATAATATGATAAATTATTAATTGTAATCTTATAATTTATATCAATAGATTAATAATTTAATTTTGAAAGAGAGAAAATAAATGAATTTAAAAGACTTTAATGGAAAGAGATTAAAATCAGCTAGAATTTTTAGAGCAAAGACGATAGAGCAATTATCTAAGGAAACTAAAATAAATAAAAAGGACTTAAAAGCTTTTGAAGAAAATAAGTATATACCAAATATAGAAAATACATTGAAACTATCTAATATATTAAATTTTCCAAAAGAGTATTTTTATAAAAATGAAAATATAAATGTTGTTGTAGAAGATAGCCACTTTAATCCTAAATCGAAACTACCTAGAGTAGAAGAAATTTCTTACAGGGAAAAAATAATTATCATTCATAAAATATATTCGTTTATGGAAAGTTACATTAAGTTTCCAAACGAAAATTTGCCAAATAAAAAAATAATGACAGACATTAATATAAATGATATAGAAAAACTAGCATATAATACTAGAGAATTTTGGGATTTAAACAATAATCCAATAGTAAATATGGTAAATTTGTTAGAGTCTAAAGGGATTATAATATCAGATATGAATGTAGACAGAAAAGGGGCAACCGTCTTTACTCAAAAACAGAGGATTGGTAAAGAGGTTAAATATCTGATATCTCTTGGTAATGATAAAAAATCAGCATCAATTAGAAATTATAATTTAGCATATGAGCTTGGTTACATAATATCAAGTGAATTAAGAATACCAAATAAGCAATTTTCAGCCGATGAGTATGCTTGTGCCTTTTTACTGCCACAAGAGAGTTTTTTAGAAGATTTGATTCATGCAGAAGATTTAGACTATTATATAGAATTAAAGAAAAAGTGGATTGTACCTATATCTGCTATGATTTTTAGAGCATATAATCTAGGTAAGATAAATTACAAAAAATACAATTATCTTATGAATGAGATGGATAAAAAAGGATGGTTAAGGGAAGAACCATTAGACAAAATAAAAGGTTCAAGTCCAACATGTTTAAAAAGAGCAGTTGAATTATTGATAGAGAATAAAATAATGAGTGTAAATAGTATAGTATCAAGTTTAGAGGAATTTGGGATAAATCTTTATCCAGAAGACTTAGAGTTATTGATGGGTTTAAAGAAAGGGTTCTTATCTCAAAATATAAATAAAAAAAATAAAGTTATAAAATTTGATGGGAAAAAGTAGACTGGTATTTTAGTTTTAAAATTAAAAGCAGGTATAGATGATTTAAACATTAACACAGTTAAATGGTTTTTGTTATGAACAATTTACCTGCTTTTAATATAAAACTTAATATATATTTAAAAAGTATTTAAGATTATTTTATTACTCTAAAGTTGTATTACTTTTGTTACTAATTTGAACATTTTCATCAACTTTAAATAGTATCTAAATGAGCCAATGAAACTCATTGAAATAGTTTTAAATCTAAAGTGTTTTTGAAAGTGAAATATGTTCTCTTAAGACAGAACAAGATTTGCTAAATTCATTTTTTTCATTTTCAGTTAGGTTGATTTCAATAATCTCTTCAATACCATCTTTTCCTATAATACAAGGAACACCTGCAAATACATTTTTTTCATTATATTGACCTTCTAATAATGTAGAAACTGGCAGAACTTTTTTCTCATTGTGTAGTATAGCGTTTACAATTTCTACTAAAGCAGTACCTATCCCAAATTCTGTACAATCTTTACCATTTATTATACTTATGCCTGTTTTCTTATTTTTTTCAACTATTGATGGTAAGTCTAATTTTCCATAAGTATTTGGATTATCCTTTATCATGTCCAATATTGGTTTACCGCCAATTGAAACATGAGACCAAGGAACCATTTGAGAATCTCCATGTTCACCCATGCAATAAGCTTGAATTGATTGTTGAGCTATTCCAGTTTCTTCAGATAAAAGTCTTCTAAGTCTTGTTGAATCTAGAGCTGTACCAGTTCCAATGACCCTATTCTTAGGAAAACCAGATTTTTCCCAAATATAATTTGTAACTACATCAACAGGATTAGATATGACTATAAATATACCATCAAAACCAGAATCAACTATAGGTTTTACTATAGATTTTATCATTCCAATGGTTGGTCTTAATAAGTCTAATCTAGTTGTGTTTTGTCTACGTAAAGGGCCTTCTGAAGAGTCTGCAACACTTATTACTACTATATCAGAATCTTTACAATCAGCAAAAGTTCCTTTTTCTATATGTATTTTATGTGGTAGATATGAAACTGCATCAGCTAAATCTAAAGCTTGAGCTTTTGCTTTAGATTCATCTATATCAATCATAAAGAGTTCATCACAAACTCCTTGAGTTATCAAACTGAATCCACAATGAGAACCAACGTGTCCTGACCCCACAATAGATATTTTTCTTGTTTTTATTGACATTTTAAATCACTCCCCCTAAAACAACGATAGATTTATAAGAAAATTATACATTATAAAAAGCTGTTTTTATGTATTTTAATATTCTATTATTTCAGAAAATTTATTCAATATGATTTTATACTAAAATTTTTAAAAAAGCAATGTTAATATACTCTGTATTAATGAATATTAAATAAATACTAAAAATTATTAATAAGTATTAAAATATGTAATCTTATTTATATTTAGAAACTTTATGTAAGAAAATATGTAAGCACGTACACTGTGAAATATCGTAATAATATAAAATTATAAATTTGTTAACACTGATATCTCTATGTTAAAATATAGTAGAAGATTATTAGTAAAAAATAGGATAAGTTCTATTTTAGAACCATTAAATTAAATTTATCTTAAAATTTATATATTTAAAAAGTAAAGTAGTTTACAACTAAGGAAATGGAGAGAGAATTATAATGGAAAAGTTATACTATACAAATCAGTATATAAAAGATTTTACAGCAGAAATAATTGAAATAAAAGAAGTAGAAAATAAGTTTCATGTTTTATTAGATAAGACAGCGTTTTTTCCTGGTGGAGGAGGTCAGTTTGCAGACCTAGGAAAAATAGATAATTATGATGTAATAAGTGTCTATGAAGAGGGCAAAAAAGTATACCATGTATTAGATAAAAAACCAATAAAGATACATAGAGTAAAGTGTAGTATTGATTGGGATAGAAGAGAAGATGGTATGCATCAACACTTTGGGCAACATGTACTATCAGGCTGCTTTTTTAAGACTTTCAAAGCAAATACAACAGGTTTTCATCTAGGGAATGAATATAGTACAGTAGATATAGAAGGTAATTTAGGTGAGGATAAAATTAGAGAGATAGAGTTGCTTGCTAATGAAATTATTCGTCAGAATATACAAGTAGAGACATTACTTCCAACAAAAAAAGAATTGAAAAAAATTTGGTTAAGACGTGATTTGCCAAATACTGATGAAGAAATAAGAGTAGTAAAAATAGGCGATTTAGACACGAATGCATGTTGTGGAGTACACCCAAAATCGACTGGCGAGTTGAGAATGATAAAAATAAAAAAATGGGAAAAACATAAGTCAAGCACAAGAATAGAATTTTTAGCAGGTAAAAGGGCAGTAGACGAAGTATTAAAAAGAGATATATATTTAACTAAAATATGCAGATATTTGAGTTGTAGTGAAGAAGATGCTATAAATGGTATTGTAAATTTAAACAATAAAGTTGAAGAGGTTTTAAGTAAAAAAAGAAAGCTTGAAGAAGTAGTAGCTACATATCAGGTTAAAGAAATGGTTGAAAATGCGAATAAGGTTGGTAATATTGCAGTCATTAAAAAAATTTATAATGATGAAGATTTAAAATATGTGAATAAGATAGCAAATAAAATTACAGAGGATGAAAATAATATTGCGTTATTAGCTGTTAAATTTGATGATAAAATAAATTTAGTTTTTGCCTGTTCTAAAAATTTAAAAAATATTAATATGGGAACTTTGTTAAAGGATGCAATAAGCCTTATAGATGGCAAGGGTGGTGGAAGTCAAATATTAGCCCAAGGTGGTGGAAAGAATAATGGAAATTTAGAAGCTACACTTGATTATGCATTTATGAAGCTAGAAAAGACTTTGTAAATATACTATAGAAAAAATATTAATAGATAAAATAGATATGGGGGAATAAATATGGAACAACAAAAAGATTACATAGAGCTATATGAAAATGAAGAATTAATAGAAATAAGAGAAGCTCGTATAGATGATTTGGATGTAATAGCAAAATTTAATTATAATTTAGTTAAAGAAACTGAAGGAAAAGAACTTGATATGGATGTTTTAACTAAAGGTGTAAAAGCATTATTATTAGATGAGAGAAAAGGAAAATATCATGTATATACAGTCTTTGATAAAGTTGTTGCACAGATTATGTATACATATGAGTGGAGCGATTGGAGAAATGGAAATTTCCTTTGGATTCAAAGTGTATATGTAGAGAAAGAATATAGAAGAAAAGGTATCTTTAATTATTTATTTAATTATATAAAGAATATATGTGATAAAGATGAAAATATTGTTGGAATGAGATTATATGTAGAAAAAGAAAACATAAATGCAAAAGCAACATATGAGTCTTTAAATATGCATGAGTGTGATTATAATATGTATGAATATGAGGTAATACGTTAGCAATACAAATTTATAGCATTATTGTATTAATACTATAAACTATTTAGTATATCAATAATTATATGAAATAGATTGGATATTATAATTAGAATTTTTAGGGGGGAGGGATAAACATGGACGTTTTAAAAGGAATGTTTTATGTATTTTTATTTTTAGATTTAGTATCAATATTCTGCTTCTTTTTTAATAAAGGAAAAATAGCATCTAATAAAATTATATTTAATGCAATAGGAGTACTTGCATTTGTACTTTGTTTTATGCTTTTTAGCTATTATCCAAATAATAATATTATTGGTAAATTTATTGCTTTTCTATTTTTTATTTTTGGAATTGCAGGAGTTATGTTGAAAGATAAAAATTTTTTATATGCTAGACTTCTTTTAACTTTAGTTATTGTTTTTTCTACACTTAGATTGTTCATTATTCAATAAAATATATTTGTATGAGAACTTGTTAAAGTCTGCACATTTAAGTGTAGACTTTTTTATGTTTTTATTTAAAAATTAAGGAAATTTTAAGAAAATTTTAAAATCGTCTTAAATATTTATTGGTACTATTGAAATATTAGTAAAGAGAGGTGACTTATCAGTGGTAGAAAGTAAAAAGTCAGAAAAATTGTTACTATCAATTATATACATAATATTTTTAATATATATTTTAATGACTATAAGAATAATTTTATTTAAAGATTCAGCAATTTACTCTATTTTCAAGGGAATATTTAGGTCTGTAAATTTAATTCCATTTTATACGATATGTCAATTTATCACAGATAGTAATATTGACTTTATGAGAGCTACTGTAAATATTGTAAGAAATATAGGGATATTTATTCCGATGGGAATTTTTTTTCCTATAATATTCAAAAATTTAAATAAAAAAGCTATCGTTA
Organism: Clostridioides sp. ZZV14-6345; assembly: GCF_020657775.1. Lineage (NCBI taxonomy): Bacteria > Bacillati > Bacillota > Clostridia > Peptostreptococcales > Peptostreptococcaceae > Clostridioides > Clostridioides sp. ZZV14-6345. The sequence goes on from NZ_JAGWCX010000052.1 coordinate 11,308, forward strand.
TATCAATTATACTTGTCAGTTTAGGATTTGAATCAATACAATATATTCTAGCTCTTGGAAGTAGTAACATAGACGATATTATTTTAAACTCATTAGGTGGTATAATTGGAATTGCTATTTACATAGATATGAATAAATTATTTCCTAATGATATTAAAAAATTTAAGGCTATAATAGGTACCAGTTTAGTTTTAGGAGTCATAGGATTGGGGATGATTTCTATAAATTATCAGAGCTTCCTAACTTTTAAATTTAGACCTGATAAAAAAGTATCAAAAATATTAATAGAAGAAAACAGGGAAATGATTAAAGATATAAACAAAGATACAGTGGATATAATTGGGACATTTGAGAGCTTTAAAAAAGGTATAATAACTATTAAAGCAGGTTCTAATAGTAAAGTAAAGAGACCAGAAAATTTAATTGATAATGATGGAAATATAAGAATTTATTTAAATGAAAATACAAAATTAATATCTTATGTAGTTACCGAAGAATCAAAAATGGATATAGTTAAATATGAGGAATTTGATATGAAGAATTTAGATTTATTGAATAAATATGATACAATTAATGTTTGGATTGATAAAGAAAATCAGCCAAAAGATAAACATGGTATTATGGCTGGGAAATTATTAATTGGATTATATGAATAGAATATTATGCAAAAATAAAAGAATAACAAATATAAAAAACGAAAAAACTATTTCTATAATTATTTTTACATCATGCACAAAATAAGAATACTAGTGAAGGAGTATATATAAATTATGGAAATAATAAAATATATCTTGTATTTTTTTATATATTCGTTTTTGGGATGGGCAGTAGAAAGTACAGGATGTTCAATAGCAAGTAAAAGAATAATCAATAGAGGTTTTTTAAATGGTCCAATATGCCCTGTTTATGGATTTGGAGCAGTGCTTGTAATATCACTGCTGGGAAGATTTAATAATATAATTATAATATTTCTATTAGGCATGATTTTAACCACAATACTAGAATATTTTACAGGCTTTATTTTAGAAACCTTATTTCATGCTAAATGGTGGGATTATTCTGGCAGAAAATTCAATATAAAGGGTAGAGTATGTTTAAAAAATGCAATATACTTTGGCATAATGTCTGTTTTAATAATAAAGTTTATACATCCATTTATAAGGAATTTTGTAAGCGTAATTCCATATAAAATATTAATTTCAATGGTTATAATTACAACACTTTGGACTATACTTGATTTGATAGTTACTGTTATAACCCTTAAAAAATTAGATATTAAGTTAAACTTGCTAGATGATATAATTAAAGAACTTAGCGATGTAAATGTAAAATTGGACAAATTTGATAGAGTAGAGATACAAAATTTATTGAAAAAAATAAATAATGATGAATTAGAAGTTAGAGAAAAAATAAACAAAATAAACAGTAAGTTAGACCGTATAGAGTCCAATATTATTTTACAAAAAAGAGTTATCAAAGCTTTTCCATATATAAAACATAAAAGACAGCAAGAACAATTGGAACACTTTAAAAAGATTATCAGTGAGAATAAAAGGTAATTATGTGATTTAATGAAAGCAAATAGAATAATGGTATTTATAAAATAATTTTTAGAGGACTCTATAAAAATAGAATAGAGTCCTTTATTTTTTAAAAAACAATGTTTATTTGATAAAAATAAAATATATTGTTTCTGAATAACAAATATTTTGAAAATTATAAAACATATATTGACAATTTGTGTCAAAAATACTAACATTAAGTATATAAAGAATTTTATATGAGAATGTCTGTATAAATCGCAATAATTTTAAAACATAAATTTATTTAAAGAAGGGATGATTTGCCAATGAGCGAGATAACTAGTCAAATGATAAGTACAGAAGAAAAAAAATATGTTGCTAAAACTCAAAAAATACCTTATTATCCGGTAGCATTTAAATCAGGTGATGGCGCTATGTTATATGATTATGAAGGTAATGAGTATGTAGATTTTTTAGCAAGTGCAGGCTCTGCGAATGTAGGTCATGGCAATAAGGAAATCTCACAAGCAGTTAAAGAACAAATGGATGATATAACACAATATACACTTGCATATTTCCATAGTGATCCTCCTGTAAAGTTAGCTGAGAAGCTTGTGGAAATAGCCCCTGGAGATAATGATAAAAAAGTATTATACAGTGCAACTGGTTCTGCTTGTATAGATGCTGCTATAAAACTAGCAAGAGGGTATACTGGAAGAACAAAGATAATATCTATGTGTGAATCTTATCATGGAAGTACTTATGGAGCTATATCTATATCTGCATTAAGTACAAATATGAGAAGAAAAATGGGTCCATTGTTACCAGAAGTTTATCACTTCCATTATCCTGATAAAAATAGAACAGCTAAAGAATGTTTAGATGAGATAGAATATGCTTTTGCACACTATCTACCAGCAGAAGAAGTAGCTGCAATATTTATAGAACCAATTGCAGGAGATGCAGGAATAATAGTGCCTCCAGTAGAGTGGATACAAGGTTTAAGTAAAATATGTAAAGAAAATGGAATATTACTTGTAAGTGATGAAATACAACAAGGTATGGGAAGAACAGGTAAGTGGTTTGGTATAGAAAATTTTGGTGTTGAAGCAGACCTTATAGTTCTTGGAAAATCTGTTGGAGGTGGATTACCTCTAGGAGCAGTTGTTGGAAGAACCGAAATAATGCAAAGTCTTGATTCACCAGCACATTTATTTACTTTAGCTGGAAATACAACAGTATGTGTGGCTGCTTTAAAATCTATAGAGATAATTGAAAAAGAAAACTTGCTTCAAAAGAGTATAGAAATGGGAGATTATATTAAAGCAGGATTTGAAAAATTAAAAGAAAAATACGACATAATTGGAGAAATAAGAGGTCTTGGATTATCTATAGGAGTTGACATAGTCAAAGGAAAAGGTTCTAATGAAAAACATCCAGATGCTACAGCTAAGATATGTTATAGATGTATACAAACTGGTTTAATAATGATATTCTTAGGACAATCTACTCTAAGAGTACAACCTCCTCTAGTAATAACTAAAGAACAAGTAGATAAAGCAATGAACATCATAGATTCTGCAATAGATGATTATTTAAATGGTAGAATTGGTGATGAAGTATATGAAGTAACTCAAGGTTGGTAAAATAAATATTAAATAAAAATAAGAGTTATCTCAGTTTTAGAAAGTAATTTCTGAAATGAGATAACTCTTTTAAGTTACCCACAAGTAAGAAGATTATTTGATTCATTAAAGGTTATGTTTCGGATGTTATTCTTGTGAGTATCAGAAACAGTATTATGAGAATAGTTACCTTTATTCGTATTATCTGTCAATTTAGTTATAATTAAGATTGCTAAAAGAATAAAAATTACTGTGTATAAAGCAATAACATATGGTTTTCTTTTATATTTGTATTTGTTATTAAAAAAAGAATTCCCATAATTATTTTTATTGACTTTAGATTTGTTGATGCTTGTATTCTTTTTCTTGTTACTTTTCTTTTTATCATCCTTTTTTCTATTTTTAGGGTAAGGAATGACTTTGTGTGTATTATCAAGTTTGATATTTTTATTTTTTTGAATATTGTTTTCCAGGCTAGCTTTTTTTTCTCCAAATTGAATAGTTTTATTGGTATTGTTGTTATCTTTCAATGTTAATCTCCCTCCCTTAAACTTTCCCTTTAGATAATATTACTACTAACCCATGGAATATACAATAAATAATATATAAGTAATAAAATTTTATAGGTATAAATCTCTCTCTCCACGTTCTAAGGCAGTCATATTGTTAGATACTATGTTTCTTATATCTTCTCTTTCTATCTTAGCTATTTCTTTTGAGATAAGTTTTTTGCCCATAGTTTTAAGTTCTTCATCTCCATAGTCAATTAGAAATTCATTCAATGTAGTAAGAGCATTTGGTGTACATACATTATGGATTTGGCGACTTTTAGCTAAGCTCATAAATCTATCGCCAGTTCTACCTTTGCGATAACAAGCCGTACAATAGCTAGGGATATATCCATCAGTAATTAGTTCTTTAAGCACCTCTACAGGGCTTCTATGGTCTCCAACTTCGAATTGTTCTGTATTGTCACCATCTTCATATGCTTTATATCCTCCAACACCTGTTAGAGAACCTGCACTAATTTGTGATACACCGTATTTTAGTAATTCATTTCTCATCTCGGCAGTTTCTCTAGTGGACATTATGATTCCAGTAAAAGGAACAGCTAATCTAGTTATAGCTACTATTTTTTTGAACATATCATCAGAAACTAAGTGAGGAAAATCTTCTAAGCTCATGCCCTCAGCTTTTTTTAATCTAGGGAAAGATATAGTATGGAACCCTACACCAAATTTTTCCTCTAAGTGTTCATTGTGCATCATAAGTCCTAGAACTTCAAATTTAGGGTCAGATAAACCAAATAAAACTCCTGCACCAACATCATCAACTCCAGCTTCCATAGCTCTATCAAAAGCTGTTAAATGGTAATAATAGTCATTTTTTATAGACTGACCATGCATTTTTATAAATGTTGGCTTATGATAAGTTTCTTGAAATAATATATAAGTTCCTATTCCTTTTTCTTTTAGTAGCTTATACTCATCTACACTTGTAGCTGCTATGTTAACGTTTACCCTTCTTATATTTCCATTTTCGTTATATGTTGAATAAATTGCATCTAAACAATCTAGGATATAATTTATATCACAATTTTTAGGGTCTTCACCAGCTTCTAGAGCAAGCCTTTTATGACCCATTTTTTCTAATATTTTAACCTCTTCTTTTATTTCGTCCATAGTAAGTTTTTTTCTTTTAAATTTGTTGCATGTACTGAAACCACAATAAACACATTCATTTACACAATAGTTTGATACATAAAGAGGGGCAAATAAAACCACTCTGTTACCATATATTTCATTTTTTATTTGCCCAGCTATACTAAATAATCTATCTAGTTGTTTTTTATCTTCTACTTCAAGAAGTGTAGCTATATCTTTATAACTAAGTTTTTCCCTTCTATCAGCCTTATCAAGTACCTTTTCAATATCATCAGAAGTTGAATTTTTTGCATCCTCTAATAAAGAATTAATAAGTCCATGGTTTATGAACATTTACAAACGCCTCCATTCAATATTATCACCACGAGAATAGTCGACTTTAAGTCCTAGTGACTTGATGTTTTCTTCTAAACTTTGGTGATATTCACAAGCTTCTTGACCAGTAAAGGCTTTGTTATCATAAAGAGAATATTGTTTTCTAAATTCTTGAGGAGAAAGGTTTGGCATAATTACATTGCAGCCAGCTAAAAGACCTGCATTTCGACCACTAGGGTTTATAGATGCAAGGGCTGTTGTAGCAGGTAATAAAACTTTTGGAAGAAGAAGTCTTGTAATAGAAAGCATAAGTAATGTCTTTTCTAAATCTCCATGTTTATAATTCTTAAAAATTGTATCATGGTGTGGAATAAAAGGTCCTATTCCGACCATATGAGGATTTAACTCTTTTAGGTATAATAAATCACGAACAAGGTCTTCATTACTCTGAAATGGTGACTCAACCATAAATCCAGCACCTACTTGATAACCAATTTCCTTAAGGTTTTTTAGGCATTCTTTTCTAGTTCTAAGTTCAATGTTTGGCGGATGTAATTTTTTATAATGATTTTCTGTAGCAGTTTCATGTCTTAAAAGATATCTATCTGCACCACATAAAAAGTATTTTTTATATGAGTCATAACTCTTTTCTCCTAGCGATAAAGTTATGGCACAATCCTCATATTTATTTTTTATACTTGAAACAATTTCACATATTTTATCATCAGTAAAATATGTATCTTCACCACCCTGTAAAACAAATGTTCTGTATCCTATTTTATAACCTATATCACAACATTCAAGTATATCATCAAGTGAAAGTCTGTATCTTATGATATTTTTATTAGAAGATTGTATACCACAATAGTAGCAATTATTTTTACAGTAGTTTGTAAGTTCTATAAGTCCTCTCAAGTAGACTCTATTTCCATAATGTTTATTTCTCATATCGCTAGCTTGTTTATAAAGATAGTTTCTTAAATTTTGTTCGAAGTTATATTCTTCATTGTCGATATTTTCTATTAAATATAGTAGTTCATCAAAACTTAATGAATTAATGCTGTAAAGTTTATCTATAAAGTATTTAATCTTATTTTTGGTCATATTCCAAATATGTAATTATTAAATATAATTAAATTTTTAGTAATTGAAAAGTTCAAGGGATCTTTCTAAAATACCTTTTACATATGCTATTAAGATACCATAGTTTACTATAGGTACATTAAAAGATTTTGCCTTTTCTATTCTAGATAACATTCCAGCTCTATTCATCATACAAGCTCCACAATGAACTACAAGTGCATATTTATTTATATCTTCGGTGAAGGATACTCCAGAACTAAATTCAAAGGTAATATTTTTGCCAGTTTTTTTTCTGATCATATTAGGAATTTTCACTGTTCCAATATCATCAGTCTGTCTATGATGAGTACAACCCTCAGCCATCAAGACTTTATCACCATCTTTTAAATTTTCTAAAGCGTAAGCACCATTAATTAATTCTTTAAGGTCTCCCTTTTGTCTAGCAAATAATATAGAAAAAGATGTAAGAGGAATATCTTTTGGAGTATCTTTATCTACTTGTGGAAATACTTGAGAGTCAGTAATAACAAGTTTTGGTTTTTTGCCTAAATTAGATAGGGTTTCTTTTAAACTATCTTCTTTTGTAACTATAGAAATTGCACCATTATCCAAAATATCTCTTATAACTTGCTGTTGAGGAAGTATAAGTCTACCTTTTGGAGCTGCCTTATCTATTGGAATAACTAAAACAACTAAGTCATTTGGCTCAATTAAATCTGATACCAATCTGAACTCAGTGCTATCTTTAGGCAAAACTCTTATTATTTCATTTTTTAAATCTTCAATCCCAATTTTATCTGTTGATGAGACAGAAACAACTGGACATTTAACTTTACTTTTAGTCAAGTTTAAAATTTCTGATTGATTCTTAATAGTATCAATTTTGTTAAGAATTAAAATATGAGGTATATTCTTATCATTAAACTTTTCAATTAGTGACAAATCTTCTTGTGATATACCAATTTGGCAATCCACTACTAGTAAAGCTATATCTGTCTTTTCTAAAACATCTAGTGATTTACTTATTCTAAGTTCACCAAGTTCACCAACATCATCAAGACCGGCAGTATCTATAAGAACACAAGGTCCTATAGGAAGGATTTCCATTGGTCTAAATACTGGGTCTGTAGTAGTTCCAGCAATATCTGAGACTATTGCAGCACTTTGATTTGTTATAGCGTTTATTATGCTAGACTTACCTGTATTTCTTTTGCCAAAGAGACCTATATGTACCCTTATTGATTGTGGAGTAGAATTTAGACTCATTTGTACTCACCACCTTAAATTTCTTTTTTTGATATACTAGTTTTTACAGATATATTAGGTATATTTCCCAATTTACCAGTCAAACTATTGATAGTGTCCATTTCGCCAACAACTGCTATGCATACGATTGATACGCCTTCTTCTTCACAAGGAATTCCCATTCTACCTTTAATAATACCTTTAAAACCTGATACAATCTCATTGAATTTAAGCTGACATTCTTTTGGTTCTTCTAAAATAGCACTTATAACTGCAACCTTTTTCATAAATATCCTCCTAATTCAGAAAATATATCCTAAACAAATCCAAAATCAAAAAACTTTTCTTTGTAAAGAAAAGTTTCTACAAAAGAAAAGTTATTAATTACACAAGTATAATGTGCTATATTAAACTATTTCCTTACAGATTAGATAACTCTTTTCTGGTAGGGTTAGCTTGTAAAAATTTAATTTAACAACAATTAACTGAAGAAAATTTTTATACAATTTATATAAATTATAATAAAAATTAACTAAAGAAAATTGAAGTTACTTATATAATAGTAGTAAATTGAAATTAAGTCTATAGAAAAACCAATTTTTGTATAAAAATAAAAATTAAAGTTAGTTATTTGTTAAGAAATGACTTTAGTAAAATATATAATTAACTATTCTTTAAGCATATAATTTATAAGTAGTTTAAGCGTATTTTCAATGGCTTCTATATGTGTTCTTTCATAGTGGTGGCTATTATTTGTTCCAGGACCAACACATGCTATTTGAACATCTTCTCCCCAACGAATAGCTTCTGAAGCATCTGAACCATAGAAGGTAAATACATCGACAGCATATTCTAAATTATTGTCTTGTGCAACATCGACAAGTTTATTTCTTAAATTAAAATCATATAGTGATAAATTATCTTTTGCAACTATAGTCACACCATGTTCACTAGATGTTTGACTTGGTCCAGTAGGTGCTATATCTATTGCTACAAATTCTTTTGTTTTTTCAGGTAAAGCCTTAGAGACACCATGTCCAATTTCCTCATAATTGCTTATATAAAAGTTAGTAGTATGCTTAGGTGTTAAATTATTTTCTTTAAAATATCTACATATTTCAAGAACCATTGCTACAGCTGCCTTATTATCTATATATCTAGATTTTATAAAACCAGATTCTGTAGCTTCAAAACGATGGTCTAGACATACAAAATCTCCAACACTTATTCCTAAATCTAATACATCCTGTTTTGTAAATACTTTTTCATCAAGTCTAATAATCATTGTTTCTTCATTTCTTTCAGTGGCAGCTTTTGTTTGACCATATATATGAGTAGAAGCATACTTAAATACAACACTTCCTCTAATTTTTTTACCTTTTCTAGTTATAACAGTACAGTTTTCTCCTTCTATAGCAGCCCAACATCCACCACCAACTTTGTGGTATTTAAGAGTACCATCAGATGATATTTCTTTTACCATAGCTCCAAGTGTATCCATATGTGCAGATATTGTTATTTGATTTGAATCATCTTCACCAGGAAGAGTAGCTATAAGTGCACCTTTTTTTGTAAGAATAGTATCAAGACCTAAAGATTCAAAATCTTTTTTGCTTTCTAAAACTGCATTTTCAGTATATCCAGCAGGGCTTGGAATATCCAAATATTTTTTCATTAAATTTATAGTATTAGTTAAATTTAAATTCATATTATTTCCTCCTAAAAAATATATATTCATACAAATTATAACATAAATACGAATGTTCTGAAAACTAAAATTGAAAGAAAAAATCCTAAATATATTTTTAAAAAAAGTATATAGAATAGAATTGATTTATATTATAGGTGTTAAAAGTTAAAATAGTTTGATTTCATAATTAATAAAAATAAATATAAAACAAAATATATAAATAAATAAAATATTTAGTTTAATTATCTTTACAAATAAAAGTTTTAGTAATAAAATAATTGTTGAAAAAGATTTTAAATTCAGATTATTCATTTCTAAAGTAATTAATCTGCAAGCCTTTATTAATATATGTAAATAACTAGGTATATATGCATTTAATTAGCATGATATAGATAAAAATATTTATTTTTAGTGTCTATTGTCTGAAAAAAGTCTTTATTTAGGAATCATAAAAAATCAAATTAATTGGGAAAAGAGAGGATGTGTGTAATGTGATTGAGAATGGATTTGTATATTGTAGTTTCTTGGTTGTATTTGTAGGTGTAATTTTTTTTATGGTAGATAAATTGAAATGGAAGATATTTGATGTTATTAATCCAATGCTTTTAATCTACTTAGGATCTGCTATACTAGCATCATTTGGTTTGTTTGCACAGAATGAAGATGTTGGAGTATATCAAAATATAATAACAGTAAATTTTCTTCCATTAATGTTAGTGTTCTTATTAATTCAATGTGATTTAAGAAAAATATTAAAAATGGGACCTAAGATGTTATTGTCATTTTTCTGTGCTACATTTACATTTATGCTTGGGTTTGTTATAGCATTCATAATTTTTAAAGGTTCAATGGCTTCCGATTCATGGAAAATTCTTGGAGCAGCATCTGGTTCATGGATAGGTGGTTCATCAAATATGATTGCAGCAGCTAATGCTCTAGGAGTTGCAGAAGAAGGTCTTAGTTATGCAATACTTATGGGGTCTATAGGATATACAGTATGGATGTCTATTTGTCTAATGTCTGTAAAATTTGGACCTAGATTTAACAAATGGACAAAGTGTGACACAAGTTTTATAGATGAGGTTACATCAAAACTTGAAAAAGAAAATAAAGATAATACAGCACCTACGTTTGTGGAACTTATGATTTTACTTTCTGTTGGTTTTGGAGTAGCAGCTTTTGCACAAATTGTATCTAAGATACTTCCAACTTCAGGTATACTTAATGAAACTATGTGGGTAGTACTTGTTGCATCTACAGTGTCAATATTATTAGGTATGACAAAAATATCAAAGCTTAAAGGTAGTACACTAGTAGGAAATGTGTTTATGTATTTACTCCTTGCAGCTACAGGTAGTAAAGCAAATTTCTTTGGATTATCAGAAGCACCTGTTTACATAATGTTTGGATTAGTAGTAGTTCTTGTACATGCGATTTCGTTTATAGGGCTTGCAAAACTGTTTAAACTTGATTTATTTACTTGTGAGGTAGGAAGTATAGCTAATATAGGTGGGGTAACTACGGCTCCTATGATTGCTGGAGTTCATAATCCTGTATTAATACCAGTGGGCGTATTGATGGGGCTTTTAGGAAATATTATAGGTACTTATTGTGCTCTTATAGTAACTCAAATATTACATATGCTAGCTTAATAAAAACGCAGTGTAAAATTAATAATTTAAATAAGAAAAGTCATTTCAATTTAAGCGTAAACTTTTATTGAAATGGCTTTTTTGCTTGACAAGATAATTCATTTTAATAGGATATTTTGACATATTTAGTGCATAATATTGTAAAATTTACCAAAATCGAGATATATTTAATTTATATATTGAATCGAACATCTGTATGATGTATAATAAATATACAGAACGAATGTTTGCAGAACGGGTGTTTTTTGAATTTATTTTAATAATTTATGAATATATATCAAAATACATAAATATATTTAAATATAAAGATTAAAAAGAATTTAAAGGAGTGTTGATAACTTATGATAATTCCATCAAGAAGAATACAAGATATAACATTAACAAATTTAAAAAATGGTGAAGTAACTTTAATTGAATTGGATGAAATATATAAGAAGATGGGATTTTTATTTGTTGTGAGTGAAGGGAAATTGAAGAAGATAAAAAAGGAGAACCATCATTAAAAATGAATGAAATAATAAATATTATAATTGTTTGTAAAACCTAACTTATGTAGAATATAAATACTTAAGTTAGGTTTTTTTGTGATAAAGTTTGTAAGTATTTAGTTTTATAAGAGAAGTGATGTTTTTTAATTAAAAATAAATAAGTTTAAACTTTAAACAGTGTTATATTATAATAAGAGGTGATATTATTATGAAAATAGTAACCTACAATATTCATAAAGGTATGGATTCAGATAATAGATTAACTCTAACTAAAATGGGAATATATTTAAAACAATTGGATAGTGATGTGATTTGTTTGCAAGAAGTATTATATCATCAATTTTTAACTTTAAAAGCTGTTTTAAATATGGAGGGTTCATTTGCTACAAATGTGAAAAAAGTAAATATGATATATGGAATTTGTACATTTACAAAATTTAAAATATTAAATAGTAATCATTTTTTTTTAACTAGCAAGAAGGAGCAACGGGGAGCACTTTGTATAACTACAAATGTATATGGAAAAATTATAAACATAATAAATACTCACTTGGGACTTGACAGACAAGAAAGAGTAAAGCAATTAGACGAAATAATAGACTATAGAAATAGATTAGTAGGGACAGTTGTTTTGTGCGGTGACTTCAATGAGAAAAATGTATCTTTAAGCATGTTCCATGATATGGCTATTTCATTAAATAAGTCTTATTTACCTACATTTGAAAAATCAAACTCTAGAATAGATTACATTTTTGTTAATAAAAATACTGAATTAAAAAAATATACAGTAGAAAAAATTTACCTATCAGACCATTATCCTGTGATAGGATACATTTAAATTTTAATATAAATCAAGTTAATTATTATAAAAGTAACGATTTTTTTATTAAGAAATAATAAAAAAATATAATGAAAAGATATCAAAAATAAAACCAATTATAAGACATAAATTTACAATAAAGTTACATTTGATTAAATTCCTTGTTTAAAAAAGGCTATTCAAATATAATCTAAAGTAGTTTTGAAATGGAAACTCTATCAGGTGAAATTGAGTTAGTGTTAAAATGAGGTGAAGTTATGAATAGAAGAGCAACAAGGGTTTCAAAATTAGGAAAAGAAAAAAAGCGAAATTTAATAATAGGATTGGCAATTTTAATTGTAGTAATAGGAGGATTTACTTATTTTTTTAACAACAAATTTCTGTATAATGGGAAAATCGCTAAAAATGTATACATAGAAGGAATAAATGTGTCTGATATGACTAAAGAAGAAGCATTAAAAGTTGTAACAAGTAAGTATACTCCAGAAGACTTGAATCTTACTTATGATGGAAAAGATTATAAAATATCTCCAAAGGATATTGATTTAAGATATAATACAGAAGAAGTTGTAAAAAATGCGTATGAGACTACAAAACAAGGTTCTTACTTTCAAAACTTAAAAAAATACATTAACATAAGAATAAATAAACTAACTCTAAAAATAGAGTCTGAATATGATGAAGCAAAACTTAGTTCTAAAGTATCTTCTATAGCAGATAGTATCAATATTAAGATGCAAAATGCTTCTATTAGTGTTGGAAGTGGAGGATTAAGTTATACAGATTCTGTTATAGGTAGAGAATTTGATTTAGCAGCAAATAAAGAATCTATATATAATATGATAAAAAATAAAGAACATAAGTCTTTGGAACTTAAAGTAAATCTTCAAAAACCAGATATAACAACTGAACAAGTAAAAACTGTGAATTCTGTTATAGGTCAATATTCAACTACTTATTCTCAAGCTGTAGAGGGTAGGTCATATAATGTAGGTTTATCAGCAAGAAAAACTAGTGATGTATTACTAATGCCAGGTGAAGAATTTTCATACAATAAACTTACAGGACCTAGTAATAAAGCAAATGGTTATAAAGATGCGCCAGTTATAGTCTATGGTAAGCTAGAACAAGCAGCAGGAGGGGGAGTTTGCCAGACATCTTCAACAGTTTATAATGCTGCTCTTCTTTCAGGGATGGAGATAACTCAAGTTACAAACCATTCATCTGCATCTACTTATGTGCCTAAAGGAAGAGATGCTACTGTGAGTGATGGGGGATTAAACTTAAAGTTTAAAAATCCATATAATCATCCTGTATATATTAAAAATTATGCAGGTGGAGGAAGCGTATCATCAGTAATCTATGGTAATTCTGGTGACAAACCGAATATATCTATAGAAGTAAAACAAACTGGGCAGAATAAGTATTCTACATATCGAATATTTAAAGATTCAAGTGGAAAGGTCATAAAAAAAGAACATATATCAAATAGTTCATATAAAGAATTAAAAAAATAAATAATTTTTTTAGAGTGATATTTATAATATAAAAACAAGGAAGTTTATGACTTCCTTGTTTTTTTGTATAAAATTATCATTACTAGTTCTTGTTTTAATATTACAATCATTAATATATAGAAAATATTCCTATATATTGGTATAATTGTAAATAGATTTAGTTATATAAAATGTATGAGGAGGTGACATGGTTGAATTTTATAGGCAATAGATATGAGGTAGTAAATTCTGATGACGTTTTAGAAATTAACAAAATCTATAAAGCTAGAGATGTTTTTTACAGAAAAAATGTGCTCATAAAAGTCATAAAGCATAATAATTATATCTGTGAGGATTTTGTTTCAAACTTAATTGATGAAAGTACTGCTTTAGATGAGATAAATTCTCCTTATATACTAAAAATAATAGATGTTGGGATTCATTGTACAGAAGAAACAACATTGTATTATGTTGTAAGTGAAGACTTTAATGGTATCGGATTAGATGAATTAATTCTAGGTAATTATCTTCATTTAGAAGCAATTGTAAATATAATGATACAAGTTTTAAAAGCTTTAGAAATGATACATAGGAATAATTCATATCATGGTAGTTTAAAATCAAGTAGTATAATAGTAGATACAGAATATAATATTAAAATTTGTGATTTTGGAATTACAAAAGCAAATAATGGGGTTAATACAAGAAGCTATGGAAACAGAAGATATTTATGTCCACATCAACTATGTATAAATTATACTGATAAAGAGAGTGATTTTTTTGCAACAGGCCTTATTCTATTTGAGGCTATATTTAAAAAATTACCTTTTGGAGAATCAAATTCAGAAGAAAAAATGTTACAATCTATTGATAAAGGATTAGATTGGAATAGTATAAAAGCAATTAATGGAAATATAGAACTTATAAATGTTATAAAAAGGCTTCTTGGTAGGAATAATAAGTATACTAGAGCCAATGATATTATTGTTGATTTAAGCAAAGTAATGTATGAAAAAGCATATATAGAAGTTGAAGATGAGAAAGAAGAAGAACAGAAACAAAATAACATTGTACAGGTTAAAAAAGAAGATAAAATCAAAGTGAGAAAAAAATTACATAAAAAACTTGTTGTTGCTGGTCTAGCAATAGTCATGATTTCAATGATTATTATTAGTTCCATAATATAAAAATTATATATTAAATATTTTAAAAGAAGTGTATATGAATGATATACATATATATAGAAATTATAGTATAGTTTTAAATTATGAAAGGAAGTGGTTATTATGTTAGCAAAAAATAATGAGGTATTAAATATTTAGGAGCAAAGCATGAGTAAAATAACACTTATAGCAAGTAAAAAATGTTGGATTGAAGATATAGCAAAGAAATAACTTGAAGATATTTCAAATTTAGATGGAATTTTAAGAGTAGTAGGATTACCTGATTTACATGCGGGTAAAATACCTGTGGGTTTAGCAGTTGAAACTAGAAATATTATTTATCCACATATAATTGGAAATGATATAGGCTGTGGAATTACTTTATTTAATTTTTATTGACATGAATATATAATTTATGGAATAATATTAGAAGCACTGATATAAGTGTCTAAATAAGAATAGAAAAGGAGAAGTGTTTTATGAAAAAAAATACTAACATTAATGAGTCCGGAGTTAAACTTCTTAATAAATAAGGAGTTTGGTATATAATAACTCCTTATTTATTAAGTTGTTCACAAAATAACTATTATCAAAGTAAATGATATGGTGATTTAAAAGATGATGGCTTATAAATAAAGGAGAAAAATAATGAATAGTAATACATTTGAAAGATTACAACTAAATGAAGTTAAAGAATTAATAAAAATACATTGTGTAAGTTCGCTAGGAAAAAATTTAATAGATAAATTAACTCCTAGTGGGAATATTGGAGTAGTAAGAAGGAAGTTAGCAGAAAATAAAGAAGCTAGAAAGATAATTGAAAATAGTAATCACATACCACTTGAAGGATTATTTAATGCAGGTTCTACAATAGATAAAATTGAAAAAGGAATGATAATAGAACCAGTTGAACTTATAAATATTGGAGATTTTTTAAGAGGTTGTAGGAAGATGAAAGCCTTTATGCTAGAAAAAGAATTTTATTCACCGACATTAAGTTCCTATGCTTTAAATATAACAGAATGTAAAAATATAGAAGATGAGATAAATTACTGTATAAAATCCAATAAAGTGGATTCTAATGCTAGTAAAGAATTAAAAAAAATAAGACGAAATATAGAAATTACAGAAGGAAAAATAAAAGATAGATTAAATAAATTTGTAACATCAACTGTAAATAAAAAGTATATACAAGAGTTTATAATAAGTAAAAGAAATGATAGATATGTAGTACCAATTAAATCTTCTTATAAAAATGAAGTTGATGGTACTATATTAGACACATCGTCAAAAGGAAATACTGTATTTATTGAACCTATAAGTGTTTCAAATTTAAGTACAGAATTGACTATGCTAAAAGCTGATGAAACTATTGAAGAATATAAAATATTATCTTATTTAACAGAACTTATATTTGATAAGATAAGTCAGATAAAATTAAATATAGAGATACTTTCTGAATATGATATGGTATTTGCAAAAGCCAAGTATAGCCAAAAAATAAAAGGAATTACTCCAAAAATAAATAATAATGGCTATATAAAAATAATTAAAGGTAAACATCCACTTCTAACAGGAGATGTAGTACCTTTAGATTTTGAAATAGGCCAAAACTATAGAAGTCTTATAATAACAGGACCTAATGCAGGAGGAAAAACTGTAACTCTTAAGACTGTTGGGCTGTTAACTTTAATGGTTCAATGTGGATTTGATATTTCTGCAAAAGAAGGCAGTGAATTTAGTGTATTTGAAAAAGTTTTTGTAGATATAGGTGATAATCAAAGCATTGAAAATGCCTTAAGTACTTTTTCATCACATATAAAAAATATTGCAGAGATTATGAGTTTATCAAATAATTCTACCCTTGTTCTATTTGATGAAATAGGAAGTGGAACTGAACCTAATGAAGGCTCAGGCTTAGCAATATCACTGTTAGAAGAATTTTATAAAATGGGATGTATAACAATAGCATCAACTCATTATGGAGAGATAAAGAAGTTTGCTAATTTACATCCAGAGTTTGAAAATGCTGGTATGATGTTTGATAAAGAAACTTTAGAACCCATGTATAAGTTGACTATAGGAAAATCTGAAGATAGTAATGCTCTTTTTATTTCCAAAAAAATGGGCATAAAAAATAGAGT
Source organism: Clostridioides sp. ZZV14-6345 (assembly GCF_020657775.1). Taxonomy (NCBI): domain Bacteria; kingdom Bacillati; phylum Bacillota; class Clostridia; order Peptostreptococcales; family Peptostreptococcaceae; genus Clostridioides; species Clostridioides sp. ZZV14-6345. The sequence continues at coordinate 28,216 of NZ_JAGWCX010000052.1, forward strand.
ATTAGATAGAGCTAAAGAGTATATAATTGATAGAAACTACAATTTAGATTTAGTTAAAAGGAGTAAACTACAATCTAATATTGAAGATAACAATAATTTAGAAGTGATTCCAAACTATACAGATTATAATGTAGGAGATAAAGTAAAATTACTAGATGAAGATGATTTTGGAGTTGTATATAAACCAATAGACAAGTTTAATAATGTAGAAGTATTGTTTAATAATAATTTTATTTCAGTAAACATAAAAAGGTTACAACTTAGTATAAAAGCATCAGAATTGTATCCAGAAGGATATGATTTGGATACATTGTTTACTAATTTTAAAGATAGAAAATTAGAAAAAGATATCCAGAGGGGTTCAAAAAAAGCTCTTAAAAAGATTCAGAAAGAAATTAGAGAGAATAGAAAACAAATATAAAAAACATAGAAGAAGCTATCTAAAGATAAAATTTTATTTTTAGATAGCTTCTTTATGGGTCTTTAAAATAAAGTGTGTATTCTTCTAA
>NZ_JAGWCX010000053.1:0-28059 GCF_020657775.1 Clostridioides sp. ZZV14-6345
ATGGATATATTTGACCATATTTTGAGTAGCAGGCTAATTATTTATGCCAATGGATTTAAAAATAGGGAATATTGTTGAATTAAAAAAGCAACACGCATGTGGGTGTAAAGAGTTTGAAATCGTAAGAACTGGAATGGATATAAAGATAAAATGTACTAAATGTTCAAGGCTAATAATGCTTGATAGAGAGACCTTAGAAAAGAGAGTAAAAAAGCTAATAAAAAAATGATATAAATTTAACATTTAAAAAATGTCAAATACCGTATATTAATATCCAAAATTTTGGTATAATAAAAGTTGAAGAAAACATTTTCATGGGGGTGCTTTAATTATGGCAGTTAAATATGCAAAAAGAATGCAAGGTTTACAAGGATCAGAAATACGTGAGCTTTTAAAACTTACTCAACAACCACAAATAATATCTTTTGCTGGTGGAATGCCGGCTCCAGAATTATTTCCAGTTGAAGAAATGAAAAAAGTATCAGTTGCAGTGCTTGAAGAAAATGGAAGATCAGCTATGCAATATACTACAACAGAAGGATATGAACCATTAAGAGAAAAAATAGCAGCTAGAATGAATGAGAAAAATAAAACTAATGTAAATAAAGATGATATATTAGTTACAAGTGGTTCTCAACAAGGTCTAGATTTTGCAGGAAAAGTATTTATTGATGAGGGTGATGTAATTTTATGTGAAAGTCCATCTTACATAGGAGCTATAAACGCATTTAAATCTTACCAACCTAAATTTATAGATGTTCCAACAGATTCTGATGGAATGATAATGGAAGAATTAGAAAAAATACTAGAAACAACTGATAGAATAAAAATGATTTACGTAATACCTGACTTCCAAAATCCAACAGGAAGAACTTGGCCACTTGAAAGACGTAAAAAATTCATGGAAATAGTAAACAAATTTGAAATACCAGTAATAGAAGATAATCCATATGGAGATTTAAGATTTGAAGGAGAAACTTTACCATCTTTAAAATCAATGGATACAAAAGGATTAGTAATATTCTTAGGAACTTTCTCTAAAATATTCTGCCCAGGATACAGATTAGGATGGACTTGTGCTTCTCCAGAAATATTATCTAAATTTAACTTTGCAAAACAAGGTGCAGACTTACAAGCATCAACTATATCTCAAATGGAAGTAAGCAAATTTATGGATATGTACGACTTAGATGAACACGTTGACAAAATAAAAGCAGTTTATGTTAAACGTAGAGATGTAATGCTTAAGACTATGGAAGAAGAATTCCCAGAAGGATTAGTATTTACTCATCCAGAAGGTGGATTATTTACATGGGTAGAGCTTCCAAGTAACTTAAATGCTAAAGAATTAATGCCAAAATGCTTAGATAAGAATGTTGCTTATGTTGCTGGAGGAGGATTCTTCCCTAATGGTGGTAGAGAAAATACTTTCAGACTTAACTATTCAAATATGCCAGAAGAAAAAATAATAGAAGGTATAAAAAATATAGCAGCTGTGTTAAAAGAAGCTATGGGTGTAGAAGCTTAATTAAAAATAATAACTTATATAGATATATTACAAGGGATGGCTGTTGCCATCCCTTGTTAATTTAAGAATATATAATTCACCTCATACTAAACTTTGTCCAAAATTTAAATTGACAGAAATAAGAATAAATGATAAAATATGTAGGTATGAGATTTTAGTCTCATTTCTCTGCTCTAAGAGTGTAGAGCCGTTAAGTCCAAAGGGAGGTGAATTATAGTGAAAAATTATGAATTAGTTTATGTGGTAAAGCCAAACTCTGATGAAGAAATAAGAGAGGCTATACTAAACAAAGTTAAGGAAGTTGTTGCAACTGACGGAGAAATAGTTAAAGTTGATACTTGGGGAACTAAAAAATTAGCTTATCCAATAGCTAAGTTTACAGAAGGTTTCTATGTATTAGTTAACTTCAAATCAGCAGTAGACGTTCCTAAAGAGATAGACAGAAACTTAAAGATAAATGAAAATGTAATAAGACACATGATAGTTGTTGCTTAATAACTGGTTTTATTATAAAAAATAGGTGGTGTTTTTATGAATCAAGTTGTATTAGTGGGAAGATTGACTAGAGACCCTGAATTAAGATACATCCCAGGTACAGGAACACCAGTGGCATCCTTTACAATAGCCATTGATAGAGACTATGTAAAAAAAGATGGATCTAAAGAAACTGATTTTATACCTGTTGAAGTAATGGGTAAATCTGCTGAATTTTGTGCTAACTACATAACTAAAGGTAGATTAGTTGCACTTCAAGGATCTATAAGAGTAGACAATTATCAGACACAATCAGGTGAAAAGAGAACTTTTACAAAAGTGAGTACTAGATCAGTACAAGCTTTGGATAGTAAGAATAAATCGGAAAATTCATATAGAGAGAGTGCTCCAGCTTTTGAGCCAAGCTTTGAACCTCAAGGTTTAGACCCACAAGGTTTTCAAGCTATAGATGATGACGATATACCATTTTAAAAAGGAGGGAAAAAAGTCATGATGAATAAAAAAAGACGTAAGAAAAAAAGAGTTTGTCAATTTTGTGCTGACAAAAACGCTAAAATAGATTACAAAAGTACTCAAAGATTACAAAAGTATATAACTGAAAGAGGAAAGATATTACCAAGAAGAATATCTGGAACTTGTGCTAAGCATCAAAGAGAATTAACAGTTGCTATAAAAAGAGCGAGAAATATAGCACTTTTACCATATACATTAGACTAAAAAAATGGGCCTTGTGCTCATTTTTTATTATATACATTTATTATCTAAATGAGGCGAGCTATAAAGCTCGTTTTTTTGTTTATATACTTAAATATATTATTATTTATGATATAATATTATATATTAAGGAGGGTTGTAAACGTGAAAATAGATAAAGGTTCTGAGATAACGAGAAACATAAAGATAATAGAGTGGATGAAAACAGAAATATTAATGAGTGTAAGTGATTTGTTTAATTTATTGTTTAAAGGGGTAAAACCATTAGATGAAGCAATTCAAGATACTTTAGCAAATATAATAATGATAACATATCTCTTAGCAAAGAGATTAGGAATTAGTTTTAGAGATGTGGATTATAAAGTCAAGGAAAAAATAAAAATTGGTATAGATGAAGACCATAGCGTTGAAAGATGGTATGGAGATTTATCTAATTTAAAAAAACATATGGATAATAGGGAGTGATATTAAATTGAATAATAAAATTAGACTATCTAAAGCAATGTCTATAATAGTTTTAGCTATAATAATCGCTTTAGTAATAGCCTATATTCCAATGCTAGGAATGTTTAGTATATTAGCAGCTGTTCCATATGTAATTATAGGTGCTATTACTGATAGAAAGTATTCTCTTATATCTATTTTGATTACACTTTGTGTACTGGTTCTATTTGCAGACATTTCTTATGCATTAAATATATGTATAATGTATTCTTTACCAGGTATAGCAATAGGAAAGATGCTAAAGAGAAGTTTTGAACAAGAGGATAGTAATAAATTTGAACCAATATATGGTGGAACGATAATATTTGTACTTTCAATGCTTGTATATTTCTTTGTATTAAAGATATTTTTAAATGTAAATCTATTGGATGAAGTTTCTAAAATGATAACAGAAATTGTAAATATTCAAAAAAATAGTTTTTCTGCAACTGAACTTAAAGTGTTTGATAAAATGAAGCCTGATGAGATTGTAAGTTATTTTACAAATATGCTACCAATGATGTTATTTTTACAAGGGTTGTTATCAGCGTTTGTAACATATTATTTAAGTGTATTTTTTATCAAAAGAATTACAAAGATGAATATAAGATTTCCTAAATTTGCTGACTTTTATTTACCAGGAAATGCTATACTCACAACTTTCTTACTTTATTTATTAGTCTTATGTATTCAGATTATTGGTTCAAAACTATATACAGAATTAATAATGACTAATTTACAGCTAGTTTTTAATTTAATGTTTGTAATTCAAGGTATAGCAGTTTGTATTTATTTTTTAAAGAAATGGATAAGACAAGGACCAAATAAAATTATGTTTCTTTCAGGGATAATTTTATGTTTATTTGGATTTATGGGAATATCTTTTGTTGGTATGGTAGATAGTATAATTGACTTTAGAAAGGTAAGAAGTTATAAATCCACTTAGGAGGATAGAAATGAGTAATAAACAAACCTTTAAATTAAATATGCCAGAAATAAATTTATATATAATTGTTATTGGTATTTCTAGTATAATTTTGCTTTATTACAACTTGTATGTAGGGTGTTTATTTTTCTGTATTTTTGTATATATGGTTTTTCACAATTGGAGAACAACTAATATCAGACGTAATGAATGGACAGAGTATATTCAAAATTTATCTTTAGATATAGACGAAACAACTAAGAAAGCTATAATAAATCTTCCAATACCACTATGTATCTTAGAATTTGATGGAAATATATCATGGTATAATGGAAAGTTTTATGATATGATTGGTCAAAAAGATTTACTAGATAAAAATATAGAAGATATAGTTAAAAATCTTAATTTAAGAAAAGTATTAAATGAAAATAAAGAGATGTACACAGAAATAAACTATAAAGAAAAAGAATATACAATAATTTATAATGTTATAAAAAATGATCAAGAAAAGAATCCTAAATATTTGATGATATTATACTGGATAGACAAGACTGAATATTTAAAAGTAAAACAAGACTATGATGATGAAAAAAATGCAATGATGCTAATACAAGTAGATGGATACGATGAAGTATTAAAAAGTGCAGCAGAAGATAAGAGAGCTTTAATTAATGTTGAAGTAGAAAAAATACTTTCTGCTTTAGAATCAACTTCAAATGGCGCATTGAGAAGAACTTCAAAAGATAAATTCTTCTTAGTGATGCATAAAAAAGAGTTGAAAAAATTAGAATCTGAGAAATTTTCTATTTTAGATACAATAAGACATATTGATTATGGAAATAATCTTCCTGTTACTATAAGTATAGGAATTGGTATAGATGGAGATACATTAAATGAGAACCTAAAGCTTGCTACAGGTGCTCTTGACTTAGCACTTGGTAGAGGTGGTGACCAGGCCGTTGTAAAAACAAAAGATAAATTTGTATTTTATGGAGGAAAGTCTAAAGCTGTAGAAAAGAAAACCAAAGTAAAATCCAGATTAATAGGTCATGCTTTAAGAGAGGTTATACAACAAAGTGATCAAGTTTATATAATGGGACATAAATATCCAGATATGGATGCTATGGGAGCAGCAGTTGGAGTTTATGATATATGTAAATCCTGTAACAAAACCGCAAACATAGTTTTACAATCTGTAAATGAATCTATAGAAATATTTATAAATAAAATAAATGAAAACAATTATTACAAGAAGTTGTTTATTGGGAAAGAGGAGGCTATTGATAACTGTACTAAAAACACATTGGTTGTAGTAGTTGATACTCATAGACCCAATTATACTGAATGTGAAGAGCTATTAAAGCTATCAGAGAAGATAGTAGTTATAGACCATCATAGAAGAGGTGTGGAGTTTATAAATGATGCAGTACTTTTATTCCATGAGATATATGTATCCTCAACATGTGAAATGGTTACAGAGTTAGTTCAATATATGGATGAAGACGTAACAATAAATAAACTTACAGCTGAAGGACTTTTAGCAGGTATAAGTCTAGATACTAAAAATTTTGCATTTAAAACAGGTGTTAGGACTTTTGAAGCTGCTTCTTATCTTAGAAAAGTTGGAGCAGATACTATAGAGGTTAAGAAGTTCTTTAATTCGGATGTAAAAGACTTCATAATAAAAGCTGAAATAATTCAAAGTACTAAAATAATTAATAATAGAATATGCTTAGCATATTCAAGTACTGAGATAGATAGTATAAATGTTATAATAGCTCAAACTGCTGATGAGTTATTAAACATCAAAGAAGTAGAAGCTTCCTTTGTATTAGGTGAAAAAGATGATACTGTATTTATAAGTGCTAGGTCTTTAGGACAAATAAATGTACATGTACTTATGGAGAAATTAGGAGGCGGGGGACATATAGATATAGCTGGAGCACAGTTAAAAAATGTTTCTCTAAAAGAAGCTTATAAAATGGTAAATAAAATAATAGAGGAGTATTTAGAGGAGGAAGAATAGATGAAAGTTATATTATTAAAAGATGTAAAAGGAACTGGTAAAAAAGGGGAAATGAAAGAAGTAAGTGATGGATATGCAAGAAATTTCTTGTTTCCTAAAAAGATGGCTGTACAAGCGGATAGTGTAGCAATAAAAGAATTAAATGAAAAGAATAAATCTAAAGAAATAAAAGCACAAAAAGAATATGAAGAAGCTGTTTTATTAGGCAAGCAAATGGAAGAAATCAATATAGAAATATATTCAAAGTCAGGTGAAGGTGGAAGACTGTTTGGCTCAATAACAGCTAAAGAAATTGCGGAGCAATTAAAGAAACAAAAAGACATAGACGTAGATAAAAGAAAAATATTATTAGATGAGCCAATAAGAACTTTAGGTTCAACTTTTGTAGAAATAAAAATACATCAAAAAGTAACTACTAAAATAAGAGTGGATGTAAAAGAAAAACAGTAATAACTAGAGGTGATTAAGATGGAAGATATGACGAGAATTCCTCCTCATAGTGTAGAATCAGAACAATCGATATTAGGTTCTATACTTCTAGATAAAGATGCTATAATAACGGTTACAGAAACTATAAAGCCTAATGATTTCTATAAAGAGGCTCACAAAATAATATATGAATGTATGATAACTTTGAGTAATAAAGGTGAGCCTATAGACTTGATAACATTGACAGAAGAACTAAGAAAACAAGGGCATCTTAATGATATTGGAGGAATCAGTTATATTACAAGTCTTTCTACTATAGTGCCGACAACTTCAAACGTAAAATACTATGCTGATATAGTAAAAGAAAAGTCTGTGCTTAGAAAGCTTATAAAAGCTTCTAATGAAATAATAAATCTAGGATATAGTGGAGCAACTAAGATTGAAGATGTGTTAGAACAAGCTGAAAAGAGGATATTTGATATATCACAGGAGAAAACTAGTGATGATTTTAAACCTATAAACTTAGTTTTGATGGATGCCTATGATATGATAGAAAAATTATACACTAATAAGAGTGATGTGACTGGTATAACTACTGGTTTTAAAGATTTAAACAAAAAAATAAATGGTCTTCAAAGGACTGATTTAATATTAATTGCAGCTAGACCAGCAATGGGTAAAACTGCTTTTTCTTTAAACTTGGTTCAAAACGCAGCTTTAAAGGGTGATGCCTCTGTAGCTGTATTTAGTCTAGAGATGTCTAAGGAACAATTAGTACAACGTATGTTATCTTCGCAGTCTAGTGTAGAATTAAAAAAAATAAAGACTGGAACACTTAATGATAATGACTGGCCTAGAATTATAGATGCTATGGCAGTGTTATCAGATGCAAAAATACACATAGATGATACTCCTGGTATAAAAATATCAGAATTAAGGTCAAAGTGTAGAAAGTTAAAAATAGAAAAAGGACTAGATTTAGTGCTTATTGATTATCTTCAACTTATGGAAGGTGAAGGTAATAATGAAAGTAGACAACAAGAGATATCTAAAATATCAAGGTCACTAAAGGTATTAGCGAAAGAATTAAACTGTCCTGTTGTAGCATTATCTCAATTATCGCGTGCTCCAGAACAAAGAGCAGACCATAGACCTATGCTATCTGATTTAAGAGAATCTGGAGCAATAGAGCAGGATGCAGATATAGTTATGTTCCTATATAGAGATGAGTATTATCATGCTGATTCTGAGAGTAAAAATATAGGAGAAGTGATAATAGCAAAAAATAGACATGGCGAAACTGGTTCTGTTGAGCTTGTTTGGCTTGGTGAAGTTCAAAGATTTGGGGATAAGTTGAGAGACCTATAATCTAACGAATATCCACAGAACATTCTTTCTTTCTACAGGAAAAATGTGGATACATGTCACTAAATATGTCTAAACATTGAAATTTAGCTAAAAAACTATCCACAGTATCCACAGGTAGCCTGTTGATAAGTGTGAATAAGTAGATAAAGCAAGCTTTAGGCTTGCTTTATCTGTGTATAACTATTAATTATCAGGAGGAATAATATGGAAAAAATAAGCTTGAAATATATATATCCCAATATAATTAAAGTACTTGATGAAATAAACTTATTTAGAGTAATTGATAATAATCTAAAGGAATCTATTGTTGTTTATGCTAACATTGTGGATAATCAGTATTATATAAACATGACTAATACAAACTTTGGTAATATAATTAACATATGTAAGTTAGAAAAACTTTTGGATGTGGATAAATTTATGGAAAAAGTTATAAAATATGAAAAAGAAATAATACAGAAAGAAGAGTTTTCAAAAATAGAAGAATATATGTTAAATATTGGAGAATGCTAAAAAAGTTGAAAAAAATACGAATGTTTGATAGAATAAGTAAGTAAAGCGTTCGATAGTATATAAAATATAGAGGTGAATTACATGAAAACAGTTGCAATTGTTGGTTCTCAATGGGGAGATGAAGGTAAAGGTAAAGTTATAGATTATCTTGCTACTCAAGCAGATGTAGTAGTAAGAGGGCAAGGTGGAAATAATGCAGGACATACATTAGTTGTAGAAGGTAAAAAATATGCATTACATTTAATTCCATCTGGAGTTTTAAATCCAAATACAGTGAATATAATCGGAAATGGAATAGTGTTTGACCCTAAAGGATTTTTAGAAGAATTGGAAATGTTTAAAGCGGATAATATAAGTACAGAAAATATAAAAATAAGTGATAGAGCACATGTCATATTCCCATATCATAAAGAGCTAGATGCATTGTCAGAAGAAGCTAGAGGCGATTTAAAGATAGGCACAACAAAAAAAGGTATTGGACCTTGTTATATGGATAAAACAGAGAGATCTGGAATTAGAATATGTGACCTAATGGATAAAGATAAATTTGCTATAAAATTAAAAGCTCAGATAGATGCTAAAAATGAAATAGTTAAAAATATATATGGAAAAGAAGAATTATTTGATTTTGAAACTATGTATAATGAATATTTAGGATATGCAGAACAAATAAGAAAATATGTAGCAGATACATCGGTTATTGTATATGATGCAATAAGAGCAGGTAAAAAAGTATTATTTGAAGGAGCACAAGGGACTTTATTAGATTTAGATTTAGGAACATATCCATTTGTTACATCTTCTCATCCAACGTCTGGTGGATTTGCGATTGGTGCAGGAATAGGACCAAATATGATAAAAGATGTTGTTGGTATAGTAAAAGCATATACTACAAGGGTTGGAGAAGGACCATTTGTTACAGAGCAAATAAATGAAACTGGTGATAAAATAAGAGAACAAGGTCATGAATTTGGAGTAACTACTGGTAGACCAAGAAGATGTGGATGGTTTGATGCAGTTATAGTTAAGTATGCAGCTAGAGTTAATGGATTGACTAGTATTTCATTTATGTTATTAGATGTATTAACAGGATTTGATAAAATAAAAGTTTGTACATCTTATAAAATGGGTGATAAAATAATAACAGATTTTCCAGCTTCATTAGATGACTTAGCAAAATGTGAACCTGTATATGAAGAATTAGATGGATGGAATGAAGATATAACTCAAGTAGATAATTTTGAGGACCTTCCAGAAAATGCAAAGAAGTATATAGCTAAAATAGAAGAGTTAGTTGGAGTAAGTGTAGATATGGTTTCTGTTGGACCTAATAGAGCTCAAACTATAATAAGAAAAAATATATTTGCTTAATATTTTATTAATTAAATGATTTAAATTGTAAATAATTAAAGAAGAGTATCTCAAGATAATGATTATAGTTATCAGGGATACTCTTTTATATTAGATACATATTAAATTTTTGTTCAGTTGAAATAACTTATATATATTCTGATTAGAATTAAGGTCGAACTTGCGTATATAATTACAGGTTTTTAAAAGAATTTTGTTCAAAATAAATAACATAAGCTGATTTTAATTATATACTAAAAAAAATAAAAAAACTATTGACTAAAAATTGTGTAGCATTTATAATATAACTTGTGAGTGAAAGAAACGACGAAAAAAGTCGAAAAAATGTGGTCTATTAGCTCAGTCGGTAGAGCACCTGACTTTTAATCAGGGTGTCCCGCGTTCGAGTCGCGGATAGATCACCAAAATATGGCTCGTTGGTCAAGAGGTTAAGACACCGCCCTTTCACGGCGGTAACAGGGGTTCAATTCCCCTACGAGTCACCAGTATGGGACCATAGCTCAGCTGGGAGAGCACCTGCCTTACAAGCAGGGGGTCACAGGTTCGAGCCCTGTTGGTCCCACCAATTTTTGGAGTAAAAAATAAATACTAGATTATATGCTGGTGTGGCTCAACGGTAGAGCAGCTGACTTGTAATCAGCAGGTTGTAGGTTCGATTCCTATCACCAGCTCCATATAGTACATAAATTTAAATTAATATAATTTTCTATATTACAGGATACTTTTAAGTATCTTTTTTTAATTGTAATTTTTATTGTATTAAAAATTACAATTAATTGCAATAAAATATTAAACTACTTGTAACACTATAGTTTTAAAACTAAAATCTGGAATAATCGTAGAAGCACATTATAGAATATAATAAACTTATAGTGTCAATAAATATAAATTAAAAAGAATATAAAAGATTTGTTATGTTAAGATATATTAGATTTGTAAATAGAAAAATTAAAAGATAGATAGATTTATGTGTTATAAGTTTTAAACAGAGAAGCAAGTTTGTTCTTACCTCTCTATTTAAAAATAAAAAAATGTTTTTTAAGGGCTACTTTATTTGAATCTTTCCCATCTCAAATCATCACCAGTAAATTCTAAAATCCTAAACTTATCTAAAATTCTAGAAAGAGTTCTTTGAGTATAAGTATTTCCTATCTGAGATGGTGTTAAATTGGTTGAAATAATAATTTTTTTACCAGCAACAAGTCTTGTGTTTACAATGTTGAAGATTTCTCCACTAGTAAAAGAATTATTAAGTTCAGTGCCAAGGTCATCTATTATTAATAAATCACAATCAAACAAGTTTTTATAATTATCTTCACTTATTTGACTATTTGAGTGTCTTCTAAATTTATAATCTTCAAGAATATCTAAGATTTTAAAAGAAGTTTGATAGATTACAACATTACCTTTATCTAATAATTCCTTTGCAATACAATTGCACATATATGTTTTTCCTAGTCCAGTAGAACCATAAAATAGTAGATTATCATTATTATCTTTCTTAAAATCATGAACAAAATTTTCGCAGATACTCAAGTTATTTAGCATATTTTCTCTAGGAGATATTTCCCCATCAGAACCTTTATTAGGAGAAAATATATTCAAGTTAAAATTCGAAAAATTTTCCAGACTTAAAATTCTATCTAAATTAGACATTTTATAAGCTTCATTTACAATTTCTTGTTTAAGGCAAGAACATTTTTCTCCATTAGGTAAAAATCCTTTGTCTTTACAAGAAGCACATTGAAACTTTATTTCTAGGTAATCAAGAGGTATATTATTTTCAACTAAAAGTTTTTCTTTATCTGCTTTTAAAGATTCTATAGTTTTTTTAGACTTATTTACAATTTCATCTTTAGACTTAGGATTTAAAAGTACTATTTTAGCTAAATTGAGACCTATTTTAGAAATCTCATCATCTATAGATTTTATTTCAGGGATTTTATTATATACCTCATTTTTTCTATGCTCTAATAAGAGTTCATTGTTATCTCTTCTCTCAGCATATTTAGCAAGTATTTTTCTTATTTTATCTTCATTCATTTAATCACCTACTTAAACTTTTCTTTTTGACTTTTTTTGATAATCTCATCGAGTTCATCAGAGGTATACTGAGTGAATGTTTCATTGAAATTATGAAATTTAGTCTTCTTGTAAGTATTGTTGTTTTGAGTAGTATTAATCTGCTTTTTATTAATATTCTCCTTAACTATACGTTCTTCCTCTTTTTGCTTTAAATCATTTAAATTTTTTATATTTTTTTCATTCCAATTTTTAACTATACCATTTATATAAGATATACTTGGGTTTGAAATATTCTTAGACTTAGAACATGCATTTATTATCAAGTCTATATCCATATCAAATTTATCGAACCAGGTATCCATAAGTTCTTTTTCTGATTTCGATGGTTGTCTTGAGAATCCCAATTCATTGAAAATGGTTTTATATAGAATATATCTTTCACTTCTAACTAAAAAGCTTTCTTCAACATCCTTTGGTGTATATAAATTTGAATCATACCAATTCCTGATAATGCCCTCAATGTATTTAACTGGTTTTGATGTACCAGTTTTATCTTTTACATACTCATAGGCACAAAGTATCATATCAGGACTCATATTGTATTTATTCATTATATCCATGATACTTATCTTTTCACTTGGGTCGAGATATCGACCAACTATTTTATTTATAGAATTGAACATTTTTCTAATACTTGGATTTTCAGAAGTAGATACAACTTGATCTGTATTAGATTTTATAGATGAATTATTACTTAATATATTCTCAATATAGAAATTTTTTAAATCTAAAAACTCTATTGAATAATTAAAACTATCATATTCTCCATTATCGTGTATTTTTATAATCTTCTTTTCCTCCCAGAATTTCCAAGCAGATAACACATCAGACAATGGTATATTTAGGTTTTTGGCTATTGAATTATTGTCAAACTTAGGATTAGAAGTAATATCGCATGCTTGTCTATAGCCCAAAAGATAAACTTTTACGTATAACCCGTCCGCCATTGGCATAAATATATCTATAAAGATATTGGGAATAGTGATTTCACCTAAATCTATTTCATTGCTTTCTTTGAAAAACATTTTATCACCTCAGATTAAATTATATCATTTTTTATATTACATTTGTCTGTAAACAAATAAAAGGTCATAAGATTAGCATGTAAATATTTTCTAGCAATATTCATTTTGAAAAGGAGGAGATATTTTGGTTATAAAATTCAACCAAAAAGTAAGAAGAACATTATCAGTAGCAATTCTATTTATGGTATTAATAATAGGTTGCTTTATAGAAAAGGATGACAGTTTAGAAACATTCAAAGAAAAAACTAATTCAAAAATAAATCAATATAATATAGATGTTATATTTGATGACGAAACTAAGAGGTTAATGTGCAATCAGAGTATTGAGTACATAAATAATACAAAATCCAGTATAGACAAAATATATTTCCACATATATCCGAATGCTTTTTCAAAAAAAGATTTTGCTCCTTTTGAAAAAAATGAAATGACAAGAGCTTATCCTAATGGATTTAATGAAGGATATATAGATATAAAGAATATATTAAATAATAATAGTAAAATGGCATATAAAATTAAAGGGGATAAAAATGATATATTAGAAATAGAATTAGGTAAAGAACTAAAACCAAATGAAAGAACATCATTAGATATAAAATATAATGTAAAAATACCAAATTCGGTTGGAAGGTTTGGATATGGAGAAAATACTATAAATGTTACTAATTGGTTTCCTATAGCCTGTGTCAATGATGAAAGAGGATGGAATCTAAAGAGCTATGAAACTATTGGTGACCCATTTTATAGTGAAACTAGCGATTTTCATGTGAAACTATTGATTCCAAACAAATATAAAATTGCTCATACAGGAAAACTTGTTAATGATAAACATGACAGTAAGAAGATGTTGTATGAAATAGAAGCTGAAAATGTTAGAGATTTTGCATTTATATTAAGTAGTAAATTTGATGTAAATAAAGTAGACTCAAGAGGAGTAGCTATTAATACATACAATTTAAATAAGAAGTTTTCTAAGAAGGCAACTGAAGTTGCTAAAGATTCAATAAATATATTTAGTGAATTATTTGGTAAATATCCATACAAAGAATTCTCTGTTGTAGCAAGTGATTTTTTTATAGGGGGAATGGAATATCCTATGCTTGTTATGATAGACCAAAGCTTATATAATGAAAAAAATGAATTTTTACTAGAATATGTTATTGCTCATGAGACAGCACATCAATGGTGGTATTCTGCTGTTGGAAATGATGAAATAAGTGAACCTTGGTTGGATGAGGCACTTACTGAATATTCTACAATAGTTTACTTTGAGCAAAAGTATGGTAAAGAAATGGCAAATAAACTTATAAAAACTATGGAGATACAGACAAAAAGTTATTTGAGTGAAAATATATTTAAACCAGCAAATGAGTATAAAAATTCTACTGAATACAGTTTAAATGTTTATACAAAAGGGGCAATAGCATTTAATGAAATAAGAAAAGAAGTTGGTGATAAAGTATTTTTTGAGACTTTAAATGAATATTATAATAAATATAAGCATAAAAATGTTAATGGAAGAGCTTTTGTGGAGCTATGGAATAGTAAAGGGGTAGACATAAATAAGATTATAAGTGAATATAAGTAAATTTCGTACAGAGTATTAAATTTTATTTAATACTCTGTTTTTTTGGTATAATATAATCTATAAGGCAGAAAAAGAGGTGAAGGAATGCTAAAGTATTGTTCAGTGGGAAGTGGAAGTAGTGGCAATTGCCATTATATAGGATATAAAAATACTAATATATTAGTAGATGCAGGATTAAGTGGAAAGAGAATAACTACAGGTCTTAAAGACATTGATGTAGATGCAGATAAATTAAAAGGAATATTTATAACACATGAGCATGTTGACCATATAAAAGGGGCAGGTATATTATCAAGAAAGTTTGATATACCAGTATTTGCTAATATAAAGACATGGTGTTCTATGAAGGATAAGCTAGGTGATATCAAAGATAAAAATATGAAGGTTTTTGAAAATGATAAAACTTATTCATTAGGAGATATTATAGTGAGACCTTTTTCAATAGAACATGATGCGTCTGACCCAGTTGGCTATAATTTTTATACAGAGAGTGATGAAAAGATATCTATAGCTACTGATATAGGATGTATAACTCAAAATATAAAAAAACATTTATACAAATCTAAGTTAGTAGTTTTAGAATCAAATTATGACCCTAATATGCTTATGATGGGTTCATATACATATGCTTTAAAGAAAAGAGTAATGTCAAATACTGGTCATTTATCTAATGAAGATGCAGCTAATTTCTGTGTTGAGCTTATTAATGAAGGTACAGAATCTGTATTATTAGCACACTTAAGTAAAGAAAATAATTTCCCTGAGTTGGCATATGAGACTTCAAAAGGAGTATTAGCATCAAATGATATAGTAGTTGGACAAGATGTAAAACTAGATGTATTATCACGAAATGATGTTTCTAATGTTTATGAGATAAAGTAGAGGTGAATAACTTTGCTAAAAAGAAACTTCGAAAATGTTGAAGATAATAAAATTTTATATTCTATAAAGCAAGGAATGATTTTAGCGATACCTGCTATTATGACTGGTTCAACTGCTCTTGTCATTTTAAATCTTCCAATAAAGGCTTATCAAGAGTATTTATCAAGCTTGTTTAATGGTGAAATTGCAAATCTTCTTAACTTTATAAATGATTCTACTTTAGGAATTATTTCATTAATAATATTATTAACAATAAGTTATAGTTATGGGAAAATATATGGGAGCAAGTATACAGTACTTGTTCCTATAGTTGCAATGTGTTCTTTTTTAGTGTTTTCAAGTGGAAATGAACTTAATTCCTATATAGAAATATTCAAGACCAAGTGGTTATTTACAGCTATTATTGTTGCTATGACATCTTCTGTATTGTTTATAAAACTTACAGAATCTTTTGTTACAAGTGTAAAGTTTCATACAGAAGGAGCTGATGCAGACTTTAATATGGTAGTCTCAGCTATAGTTCCTTTCATAATAGTAGTATTTTTGTTTTCTATTTTTAGAGTGATAATGATAAGTCTAATTGGTAGTTCAAACTTTCAAGATATATTTCTTAACTATTACAAGTTATGTGGCTATGTCTGTAGGGATTGTACCATGTACAGTTTCTGCTGTAGAATGGACATCACTATATTTTTAAGTGGATATATGGCTACAGATTTACTAAGAGGTAGTTTGTTGCAATTATTTAATCTATGCATGGGAGTTATGATTTATATTCCATTTATAAAGATGTCGCAAAATAGATATACATATATATTTAACAATAACATAGAAAACTTAACAAACTTAGTAAAAAGGTATGAATTGACAGGTGAACAGTCTAATCTTCTAAATCATAATGGTAAAATAGGTTCAATTTCAAAAATATTGGCATCAAATAATTGTTGAGCGTATAAATGCGATACATAACTTAGGAATAAAGCTAATTATGGATGATTTTGGCATGGGGCATAGTTCTCTTATATATCTTCAAAATAATAATTTTGATATAGTTAAGTTAGATGGTTCGTTAGCTAGAGAAGTACTTACAAATAAAAGAAGTAGTGAAATCATAATTTCTATTGTTAATCTTTCAAAGAACTTGAATTTTGATATAATTGTTGAGTATGTTGAAAATTTGAACCAAAGAGATAAGTTATATGAATTAGGATGTGAAATATATCAAGGATATTATTATAGTAAGGCTATACCTTTCGAGGAATTTATAGAGTATGCAAATCAAGAAATATAGAGATAATTTTATAGAGTTTGTAAGTTATATTAGTATATAAATTTGCAACAAATTTAAGTTTAGGAGAAACATATGAATATAAGTATAGTTGTAGTAGGTAAAATTAAAGAAAAATATTTAAAATTAGGTATTGATGAGTTTAAGAAAAGGATTTCTAAGTATTGTAAGTTAGAAATTATAGAGTTGGATGATGAAAAAGCTCCAGAGAATTTGAGTGCTAAGGAAATGGAAATTATAAAAGATAAAGAAGGAAAGAGAATTTTAGGGAAGATAAAGCATAATAGTTATGTTATAGCTTTGGCTATTGATGGAAAGAATTTGTCTTCTGAAGAACTTGCTAAGACTATGAGTGATTTAGCAGTTAGAGGAAATAGTAGTATCTGTTTTATAATAGGAGGTTCTTTAGGACTTTCTGATGAGGTACTAGGAAAGGCTGATTATAAGTTATCTTTTTCTAGGATGACTTTTCCTCATCAGATGATGAGGTTGATATTGTTAGAACAGATTTATAGAGCTTATAGGATAAATAATGGAGAACCGTATCATAAATAAATGATACGGTTTTTGTTAGTTTAGTAATTAATAATATTAAAATAACAAAAAAGTATTGAAAGTATATTGCATTTAGGGTAGAATTAAATAAAATATTATAACATTATAATGTTTGGGTGATTGTTAATAAAAATTTGGAGGAAAATATATGATAAAAATAATGTTGGCCTGCTCAGCAGGAATGTCTACAAGTTTATTAGTTACTAAGATGGAAAGTGCAGCTAAAGAAAACGGTATAGAGTCGCAAATTTGGGCAATACCAGAATCAACTATACAAAATGAAATAGAAAAATGTGATGTCTTATTATTAGGACCACAAGTTAGATACATATTACCTAAGGCTCAGGAAATTGCTAAGCCATATAATGTACCAGTAGAGGTTATAAATATGATGCACTATGGAACAGTTAATGGAGAAGCTGTTTTAAATAGAGCAATAGAACTTAACAACACTAAGTAATAGAAAATATAATATATTTTAAATATATAAATTGGGAGAATCAAAGAATGGATGAAAAGATTATAGAAATATCTTTTAATATAATAGGTTATGCAGGTGAAGGTAAAGGATTAGCTTTTGAGGCAATAAAAGAAGCTAAGAATGGAAATATGGAAAAAGCAAAAGAATTATTAAAAGAGTCTAAGGAAGTTATAAATAAGGCACATAGATATCAAACAGAATTAATACAAAACGAAGCTAGTGGAAACAAAACTGAAATAAGTGTAATACTTGTACATGCACAGGACCACTTAATGAATGGTATGAATTTCCAACAGTTGGCTGAGGAAATCGTTGATTTACATTTGAAGTTAGAAGGTAAATAAAAATTAAAGACAATAAATTAAGAGAGTTCTTAAAATATACATTGTGTGTTGCACACTAATTGCTAGATTGTTGGTTCAATGTTTGGTGAGCAGTACATTGGATTTGTTTTGAGGACTCTTTTTGTATTGAGTTTAAAGTTAATAGATATTTACTATTAATAGTATAAGATTATATGTTATAATATTATAACATATAATTTAAGAGGTGAATCATGTTAAAGAATCAACCATTATATATACAAGTAGTAGATATATTAAAGCAAAAAATATTAAATAACGAATATAAAATTAATGAAAATATTCCAACTGAAAGAGAATTGGAGGAAGGCTTTGGGGTCAGTAAAATTACCATTAGAAAAGCTATTGAGATATTAGAATCAGAAGGGTATGTAGAGAAAAAAAGTGGAAAAGGGACAAAAGTAGTAAGTAATAGTCTTTTTAATAAACTATCTAAGGCAGAGTCTTTTTCAAGTATACTTTTATCTAAAGGTCATAAGTTATCTAAAGAGACTATTTCAATTGAAAAAATAATAAATGATGCAAATTCACAAGTCTTTAGCATATTTGGGGAAAAATGTAACAAGATTAATAGAATGTATTACTTGGATAGTAAGCCATATATATTTTTTACTCATTATATACCTTTTGATGAAAACCTGACTGTTGAAAATTTTAATAATGAAAGTTCTTTATATATGTATTTATATAGAAGAAATATAAATATAACTAGATTTGAAGATGAATTTTTTATAGAAGAATCAGAACTAGAAGTATCAAAGGCTCTAAATCTAGATAAAGACATATTATTAGGAAGAAAAAGAAAGACCTATGATGAGAGTGACAATATAGTTGAGTTATCATTTGCAAGATATAATACAGAAGTACAAAATTACATAATTAAATATGAAATATAATGAAAATCCTGAGTTTATTAAAATGATAATATGCTCAGGATTTTTATTTATAAAAATAAAAAAATATTATAACATTATAATGTTTACAACTAAACATTATAATGTTATAATATTTTTAACAAATAAGTGATATTATCAAATATATAAAAATTAGTTTTTGTCGTGAAATCGTTATTGAATTATAAATAAAGAGGAATATCACTAATACAGGAGGGAATTATGGAAAAATTTGCAAGTTTTTTAGAGCGTAAGGTTATGCCTGTAGCAGCGAAGATAAGCAATCAAAGACATATGAGAGCTGTAAGAGCAGGTATAATAGCAACATTACCACTAACAATAGTGGGGTCATTTTTCACAATATTATTAAACATACCTATTGATGCCTATATGGATTTTATAGCTCCATTTAGAGAAACATTAGATATACCATTTAGATATACTGTAGGATTTTTATCTCTATATGCTACCTTTGGGATAGCATCATCACTTGCTAAAAGCTACGATTTAGATACAACAGGTGTTGGTATGCTTGCAGTTATGGCGTTTTTAGTTTCCACAATAGTTCCAACTCAAGTAGTTGAACCAGTAGGTGGAGTTATAGAAGCTGGTAGATGGATGGATATGGCAAAACTTAATTCACCATCATTGTTTGGAGCTATTGTAACATCATTAATTACAGTTGAGATATATCGTTTCATGAAGGAAAAGAATATTACAATTAAGATGCCAGCAGGAGTTCCAGTAGAGGTTTCAAATTCATTTACTGCATTATTACCAACAGCAGTAATATTAATGTTATTCTGGGTAATAAGACATATTTTAGGATTTGATATAAGTGCAGCACTAAGTGCTATGCTATCACCTTTAAAAGGATTCTTATCAGGAAATAGTTTAGGTGGTGGAATATTAACAGTATTCTTAATAACAGTATTCTGGGTACTTGGAATACATGGTCCAGCTATAATGGGGCCAGTAATAAGACCTATATGGGATATGTCTATAGCAGAAAATATAACTGCATTCACAGAAGGAGTATCAGCTCATGCAATGCCAAACATATTTACAGAACAATTTTTACAGTGGTATGTGTGGATAGGAGGTGCAGGAGCTACTCTTGCATTAGTTGTAATGTTTATGTTTTCTAAGTCACAATACCTAAAAAGTTTAGGTAGATTAGGATTTTTACCAGGGCTATTTAATATAAATGAACCTATAATATTTGGGGCACCAATAGTTATGAATCCGATACTAGGAATACCATTTATAATTGGGCCTATAATAATGACAGTTCTATCATATGTTCTTACTATTACAGGGATTATACCTATGATGGTAGCAAGATTACCATTTGCAATGCCAGCACCAATAGCAGCAGTAATGAGTACTAACTGGAGTATACTGGCAGGTATATTAGTATTAATCAATTTTGTGATATCATTTGTTGTTTATTATCCATTCTTTAAGGTTTTTGAAAAGCAACAATTACAAAGAGAACAAGAAGAAGCGAGTAAAAATTTATAAAAATACATATAATAGAAGTTTTGTACTATAAACATAGGAAAAAGCTTATAAATTATTAAAGGTGAAGGTAGGAGGTATTACCTTCACTTTTATTTTATATATTTTAAAAAGTGTAATTCGAGGAGGAGAAAGATGGAAAGAAGATTAGGAATATCAGTTTATCCAGAACATAGTAATATGGAAGATGATAAAGCATATATAAAAATGGCTTCAAAATATGGATTTAAAAGAATATTTATGTGTATGCTTTCAATTACAAGACCTAAGAAAGAAGTTAAAAAACATTTTAAAGAGATTATAACTTATGCAAGAGAATTAGGATTTGAAGTAATCCTTGACATAGCTCCAAATATATTTGATATATTAGAAATATCTTATGATGATTTAACATTCTTTAATGAGTTAAATGCTAGCGGAATAAGGCTTGACTATGGATATGATGGAAGTAAAGAAGCTATGATTTCTTTCAATCCATATGATTTGAAAGTAGAACTAAATATGAGTAATGATGTAGCATACTTAGATAATATAATTACGTACAAGCCAAATGTAAATAATATATATGGTTGTCATAATTTTTATCCTCAAAGGGGTACAGGCTTGCCATATGATTTCTTTGTAAGATGTTCAAATAGATTTAAAAAGTATGGAATAAGAACTGCTGCTTTTGTTAACTCAAAACATGCAACAATAGGACCTTGGAACATAAATGATGGACTGTGTACACTTGAAATGCATAGAAACTTAGATATATCTACAGCAACTAAGCACTTATTCGCAACTGGATTGATTGATGATGTAATTGTGGGAAATGCATATGCAAGTGAAGATGAATTAAAAAAAATGTCTGAAGTAAATAAATATCAAGTTGTATTTAATGTAGTAGCCGAGGAAGAAACTTCTGAAATAGAGAAGACAATAATGGTAAATGAGCAACACTTTAGAAGAGGGGACATAACTAATCAGGTAGCAAGGTCTACAGAAGTAAGAAAAAAATATGCTAAAGAAAATTTCCCTAAACATGATAATACGACCATCTTTAAAAGAGGAGATGTAGTGATTGGTAATGATGACTTTGGAAAGTATAAAGGGGAATTACAGTTGATACTTCAAGATTGTACAGATGAAAGAAAAAATAAGGTAGGTAGAATAAAGGAAGACGAAATAGTACTTTTAGACTTTATTGAACCTTGGAGTAAATTTAAGATTATTTTAGAGGGAGAGTAAAGTGAAGATAGACATATTAATAAAAGGTGGAAAAACAGTAGATAAAAGTATAATTGATATAGCTATATTAGATAATAAAATAATAGAAGTAAAAAATCAGATAGATGATTCTAAGTATCAGGCAAGCCAAATTATAAACCTAGATGGAGATAAATTTATTAGTGCGGGGTGGATAGATATACATACACACTGCTATGAAAGACTAGACCTTTATAAGGACTATCCTGATGAGGTTGGAATAAAAAGTGGAGTTACTACTGTAGTAGATGCAGGAACAACAGGAGCTTTAGATATAGACAAATTTTATGAAGATACTAAAAAGTATAAAACAAATGTATATGCTTTAATAAATATTGCTAAGCAGGGAATAACATCTCAAGATGAACTTTCAAATATGATGAACATTGATGAAGACAAACTTAAAAATGCAGTTAAAAAATACAAAGATTTTATTGTTGGAATCAAAGCTAGAATGAGTAAAAGTGTTGTAATTTCAAACGGTATTGAACCTTTAAAATTAGCTAAAAGAATAAAGAATGAACTTAATCTACCTATGATGGTTCACTTTGGTAGCTCTCCTCCAACGATAGAGGATATATTCGAATATATGGAAAAAGGAGATATATTAACTCATATATATAATGGAAAGCCAAACGGAATACTTAGAGGTAATAAGGTTAAAAAGGAAATTATAGAAGCTAGAGAAAGAGGTATAATCCTTGATGTAGGTCATGGTACAGAAAGTTTTAGTATAGATGTTGCAATGAAATCTAAGGATGCAGGGATTTTTCCAGACACCATAAGTACAGATATATATATTAAAAACAGAATAAATGGTCCAGTCTATAACCTGTCTACAACAATGGAAAAGTTTATATATATGGGCTATTCACTTGAAGATACAATAAATAAAGTTACTAAGAATGCAGCAGATGCAATAAGTTTAAAAAATAAAGGTTTAATAAAAGAAGGATATGATGCTGATTTAACTATATTTGATGTGGTCAATGAAGAAAAAGAACTTCAAGATTCTTTGAGTAAGTCAGTAATCACAAACACATCTATAAAGCCAAGAGCGGTAATAGTTAATGGAGAATATTTGAATATAGGCGAGTCTATAGAAGAGAATGAGTAGAGGGGAGAAACTATTGTATGAGTAGTATATTTGAAAAGTACTCTGTAAGACGAGTTATAAATGCTTCGGGAAAGATGACTATACTAGGAGTATCAACAGTAGATAAGGAAGTTATTGAAGCAATAGGTGAAGGGTGTAAAAATTTCTTTATAATAGAAGAACTTGTAAATAAAACAGGTGAATATATAGCAAATTTATTAGGGTGTGAAAGTGCAGTAATAGTTTCTAGTGCATCTGCTGGGATTGCACAGAGTGTGGGAGCAGTAATAGCAAAAGATGATATGGGTCTAGTTTACAATGTAAATAGTCCTAAGAAACAAGTAAAAAGGGAAATAATAATTCCAAAAGGGCACAATGTTGATTATGGAGTTCCAGTAGAAGTAATGATAAGACTTGGAGGAGGAGAAGTTGTTGAGGCTGGTTATTCCAATATGTGTAACAAGGAACATATAATAAGAGAGATAAATGAAAATACAGTAGCAATTATGTATATTAAATCGCATCATTGTGTTCAAAAGAGTATGCTGAGTGTGTTAGATGCAGTACAAGTTTCCCAAGAATATAATTTACCTTTGATAGTAGATGCAGCGGCAGAAGAAGATTTAAGTGTATATTATGAATTGGGCGCAGACTTAGTAATATACAGTGGTGCTAAGGCTATAGAGGGTCCTAGCTCGGGGTTAGTAATAGGTAAGAAAAAATACATAGATAATGTAAAGCTTCAATCAAAGGGTATAGGAAGGGCTATGAAAATAGGAAAAGAAAATATCATAGGTCTAACATGTGCAATTGAGAGATATATAAATAATGATAAGGTAACTTTAAAAGAAATGGTGGACAAGCTAAATCCATTTATAGATAAGATAAATACTCTAAAGGGAGTGAGTGCTAGTATAACTAGAGATTCAGCAGGTAGAGAAATACTTCGTGGAGAAATTGAATTTAATGAAGATATAATAAATAAGTCAACACAACAAATTATAAATGAACTTAGAGGAGGAGAGATAGCCATATACACTAGGGACTATAAGGCTAATGAAGGTAAGATTGAGATTGATATAAGGAGTGTAACTGGAAGTGATTTAGATATAATCTATAATAAAATAAAAGAGATAATAGAATAAGTGACATTATAATGATTTAATAAATTAAATTTTACCAATGGAGGGAATAAATATGAATTGTATACCACAATATTATAAAAATAGAGTTTGTTTAAATGTTCTTGCAGGAAGCATAAAAAATGCTAAAGAAGTATATGATGCTTGTGATGGGCATGTACTAGTAGGAGTATTATCGAAGAATTATAGCACTATAGAAGCAGCTATTGAAGATATGAAAAAATACTCAAAAGAAATAGATAATGCAGTATCTGTTGGACTTGGAGCTGGAGACCCAAATCAGTCAAATATGGTATCTCAGATTTCTAAAGAACTTCAGCCACAACATATAAATCAAGTGTTTACAGGTGTGGCTACATCTAGAGCATTGCTTGGTCAAAATGATAGTATAATAAATGGATTAGTTTCTCCAACTGGTAAACCAGGATTTGTAAAAATATCTACAGGTCCATTAAGTTCAAAAGAAAAAGATGGTATAGTTCCTATAGAAACAGCCATAGCCATGATGAAAGATATGGGAGGAAGCTCAATTAAATTTTTCCCTATGGGAGGACTTAAAACAAAGGATGAATATATAGAAGTTGCAAAAGCTTGTGCAAAGCAGAATTTTTATCTAGAACCAACAGGAGGTATAGACTTAGATAACTTTAAAGAAATAGTTCAAATTGCACTTGATGCTGGTGTAGAAAAAGTTATCCCTCATGTTTATACATCAATAATCGATAAAAAAACAGGTGATACAAAAGTGGAAGATATAAAAACACTTTACAAAATAATGAAAGAATTATTGGGATAGATTTATGAATATATTAGCTTTTGGTGAAATAATGATGAGACTGTCAGTGCCTGATTATAAGTTCTTAACACAAACCAATGAACTAAATTATGTAATTACAGGTACAGGATTAAATATATTATCTGGGCTTAAGAACTTTGGATACAATACCTACATATTGACAAAATTGCCCAATAATAACGTAGGCAAAGCATCAAGTGCAAATATAAGAAAGCTTGGGGTAAAAGATGATTTTATTACATATGGAGGAAATCATATAGGAGTATACTTTCTTGAAAGTGGATATGGAGAAAGGCCTTCAGAAGTGACTTATTTAAATAGGTTAAATAGTTCATTCTGTGAGAGTAGATTACAAGACTATGATATTGATAAATGTCTAGAAGGAATTGATGTAGTCCATATTTGTGGTATTGCTATGCAACTTACAGATTCAGTTAAAGAGATTGCTTTAGAACTAGCTAGAAAGTCTTATGAAAAGGGGATAAAAGTATTCTTTGATTTTAATTTTAGACAATCACTAAACCCAGAAAAGACTTATGATGATTTAGTAAATGATTATAAGAAAATACTACCATATTGCCACGGATTATTTGCTAGTTATAGAGATATAAATAAAATTCTTAATATAGATAATCTAGATATAAAATCGAGTTCAGAATTGATTAAAAAAGAGTATGATATAGATATTGTAGCTGGAACTATGAGAAGATTTGATGATATGAATAATAGATTTATAAAGGGATATATATCAAATAATGATGGTTATTTTGAAAGTAAAGAATATAAGTTGGAAATATATGACAGGGTTGGTGCTGGAGATGGATATGTGGCAGGAATTATATATTCATATTTGGAAAATATGAGTAATGAAGATATAGTTGAGTTTGGGGTTGCTAGTTCGGTGTTAGCCCATACAACTTATGGAGATAATTCTTTAGTAAGTACAAGTCATGTATTTAGATTGATGAATAATGAAAAAGTAGATATATTGAGATAGTATTTTTATATAGAATAAGATTATTAAAAAATGAAGGCTTGTTAAAAAGCTTATTATTAGTAAAAGTAATAGATTATAAGTTATCATTTTCTAAGATGAAATATTAATTACACCACACTAATGTAAATGGATAGAGATATTGATGATAACAAAGAGAACAGTTAATTGAAATAATCTAAAGAAAATAGAGTAAAATATATAGACAAGATTATAATAAATATATTCGAAAAAGCATTCCAGTTGGAGAACTAAAATGCCCAGTTGAGATAAAACTGTTGAAAAAGAAAGTATAGGATGTTATCTTGTAAACATAGAAGATTTAGAAATGATAAAAATTATCAAATCTTTTTTATACAAGGTAACATCCTTTTTAAAAGATGAAATTGTAGAGTTCATAGTAAAGATGTGAAGGGTATGACTTATACTATTTCTGTACTAAGCCAATATGTAAAATTATAAATAAATTGATAACAAATAATTATCATAATTCATCGCCTATAGATTGTGCAATTAAAAATATAAAATTAATTTATTAGAAAATCTTATATATTAATGAGATTAAAAAATATAAGCCATTTCTTTAAAATGAAATGGCTTATATCTTTACAAGGGGGTAAAAATATGAAAAAAATTAAACCTATCAAATAAATATATAAAAGCGTATAAAGGAAGGTCTATATCAATTTCAATAAGTATAGTACTTTCAATAGCTCTTATCGTAGGAGTTAGTATTTTAAATGCAACTAATAATAATCTCGAACTTCAAAATATGAGATATGAAAATGGAATCTATAGTGTTAACTTTGAGGAAATAAATAAAAATCAAATAAAAATGTTAGAAAAAAATAATACAATAGAAAATTTTGGATTAACTTCGGTATACAAACAAACCTCAAGTGAGGAACGTCAAAGTATAGATATAGTAGGAGCAAACAATAGTTATATAACGAGTAATTCTAAGGTAGTAAAAGGTAGGCTTCCAGAAAAGAAGAATGAAATGGTAGCAGAAGAGTGGGCTTTAAGAAATTTTGGTATAAAACCAGAAGTAGGACAAGAAATAACATTAAAAGTTTACAATGACAAAGGTGAAACAGAGGAAGAAACATTTAAATTAGTTGGAATAATAAGTGATAGAGCTTTAGAAAAGTCAGCTGCTAGATTAGATTTATTTATACCTATAGATTTGGATAATTATTCACAAATACAAGCATATGCAAGCTTTAAAGAAGGAACAGACATATATAATGAGGTAAATAAAATATGCAAAAATCTTAATATAAAAGATAAAAATACCATTATAAATAGAGATATGGCAGATCTTGAGATTTCAAATGCTTCTATAAATTTAAAAGATATGCAAGTAGTGCTTATTATGAGTTTTATATGTGGAATAGTTATATATGGAATATTTAATATTTCTATATATAAAAGAATTAGTGAATATGGAATTTTAAGAGCTGTAGGATATAATAATTTCAAAATATTCAAATTAATATTACAAGAGCTATTGAGTTTATACAGTATTTCAATACCTATAGGATTAATATTAGGTACATTTGGAGCTAGAGTACTAGATATAAATAGCATTAGTTTATTTGAATAATAAAAATAGTAATAAGAAGTATTAAAATAAATTTTTACTTAAACAATACATATAAATATTTCTAGACTTGATTTATTTAATGACATTTCTGGGAAAAGACTTATAGTTGTTAAATGCAGTTCTTTTTATACTATTATTAAATAGCAAATTAAAAACTAAATAATAAGTAAGTAGAAATAGCATTAACCATATAAAAGTGGCTAATGCTATTTTTATAATCAATATTAATCAATTTTTATAAGATAAGGCGTAAAACCACTATACCTTTAGGTTAGTGGATGTAAGCTTATCCCTGATTATGTATATATCTTTCAATAGTTTCCTTAGAAATAGCTCCTATACTACAAGCAAAATATCCATCTGACCAAAAAGTCTTTTCCTTCCAAAAATATTTGTTAAGGTATAATTGATTATTATTAATTCGCCAAATTCTATAAGTTGAAATCTGCTTGAACCATCTTACTATCTCCAATATAGAAACTGTCGGTCTGTATTTAACTAATAGATGCACATGATTTTTATCAACTTCCATTTCAACCATGATCAAATCTTTTTCTTTTGCTACATCACTAAGAATATGTTTAATTTCATCGCCAAATTTAATTAGCAAATTTTTTCTGTATTTACATACAAATATCAGATGTA
>NZ_JAGWCX010000054.1:0-27922 GCF_020657775.1 Clostridioides sp. ZZV14-6345
ACCCTGTGACTTTAGTCATGGGAGGTTCAGGATGGAATTTTAATATACAAAAACAAAGTTTTAGCTGGGATATCGGCAAAACAAGCAAGTACTACTATAGAAGCAGTTAAAAGAGCTATTTTTTATGATTTGGACCATAGACAAGAAGTTAGAGAAACAATTAAAAAAGAAAATATAAGAAGAATTCTTATTATTGGTACATCAAAAAAAATGGTTAATCAAATTGTAGATAGATTATCAATTGGAAGAGTTTATAAATTTGTAAATATCCAAGACATAAGTACTAAGTATGAAATAGAAATAGCAAAACAATCTAGAAAAGAAGGAAATCATGTAATTCCTGTTCCAGCAGTTGAGATAAAAAGTATGACAAGTGGTCTTAGTATAAATCCATTGAAGAGGCTTTTTAGAAAAGGTAATAATAGGAATATGGTAGTTTTAGAAAAAACAATTATAAGACCAACTTTTAGCTATATTGGAAAATTTTATATTAGTGCTGATGTAATTAAACAGATTATTGAATATGAAGTATACAACTTTGGAAGCATTGATAGAATAAATAAAATCAATATAGAGAATTGCAATAATTTTATGAATATTTTTGTAAGTATAAATATCAATGATTTGGAAGTTATAAAAAAAATTGAAGATATGCAACAGATAATAAAAAAGTCTATTGAGAAAATGACTTTAGTTAATGTACAAAAAATAGATATTAACATTCATAAAATTAAAAAAATAAACTTCCTCTCATGTTAAAAAATAAACTGAAAAAATGATATACTAATTTGCAATAAAGTGTGCTATAATTAAACTGTAAATTTAGGAAATGGTTTTTCTAAATGGAGTATACATAATTATAACGTATTTATAAGGGGGCTTTCAAATGTCAGGAAAAGATGTAAATGTCTTCGAGATGGCGCAATCTCAAGTAAAAAATGCATGTGATAAATTAGGTATGGAACCAGCAGTTTATGAATTATTAAAAGAACCTATGAGAGTTATAGAAGTTTCAATTCCAGTAAAAATGGATGATGGTTCTATAAAAACTTTTAAAGGATTTAGATCACAACATAATGATGCAGTAGGGCCAACAAAAGGTGGAATAAGATTCCATCAAAATGTTTCAAGAGACGAAGTAAAAGCTTTATCTATATGGATGACTTTCAAATGTTCTGTAACAGGTATACCATATGGTGGAGGTAAAGGTGGAATAATAGTAGATCCATCAACTTTATCTCAAGGTGAATTAGAAAGATTAAGTAGAGGATACATAGATGGAATATATAAATTAATAGGTGAGAAAGTTGACGTTCCTGCACCAGACGTAAATACTAATGGACAAATAATGTCTTGGATGGTTGATGAGTACAATAAATTAACTGGACAAAGTTCTATAGGTGTTATAACTGGTAAGCCAGTTGAATTTGGTGGTTCTTTAGGAAGAACAGCTGCTACTGGATTTGGTGTTGCTGTTACTGCAAGAGAAGCTGCTGCTAAATTAGGGATAGATATGAAAAAAGCTAAAATAGCTGTTCAAGGTATAGGAAACGTTGGTTCTTATACAGTTCTTAACTGTGAAAAACTTGGTGGTACTGTTGTAGCTATGGCTGAATGGTGCAAATCAGAAGGTTCTTATGCTATATACAATGAAAATGGTTTAGATGGTCAAGCTATGCTAGATTATATGAAAGAACATGGTAACTTATTAAACTTCCCAGGAGCTAAGAGAATATCTTTAGAAGAGTTCTGGGCTTCAGATGTTGATATAGTAATACCAGCTGCACTAGAAAACTCTATAACTAAAGAAGTTGCTGAATCTATAAAAGCTAAATTAGTTTGTGAAGCTGCTAATGGACCAACTACTCCAGAAGCTGACGAAGTATTTGCTGAAAGAGGAATAGTTCTTACTCCAGATATATTAACTAATGCTGGTGGAGTTACAGTTTCTTACTTCGAGTGGGTACAAAACTTATATGGATACTACTGGTCAGAAGAAGAAGTAGAGCAAAAAGAAGAAATAGCTATGGTTAAAGCATTTGAATCTATTTGGAAAATCAAAGAAGAGTACAATGTTACAATGAGAGAAGCTGCTTACATGCATTCAATTAAGAAAGTTGCTGAAGCTATGAAATTAAGAGGTTGGTACTAGGATTTACTCTTAA
The DNA here is from genome assembly GCF_020657775.1 of Clostridioides sp. ZZV14-6345. Classification (NCBI taxonomy): domain Bacteria; kingdom Bacillati; phylum Bacillota; class Clostridia; order Peptostreptococcales; family Peptostreptococcaceae; genus Clostridioides; species Clostridioides sp. ZZV14-6345. The sequence goes on from NZ_JAGWCX010000054.1 coordinate 2,166, forward strand.
TAAATAATAGGATATAATTATTTAAGATATAAAGGGGCTGTACATAGTACAGCCCTTAAATTATTTGGCTCATTTTTTGTTTTAATTTATAAATAACTTGATAAATTATGTAATTTAGAATTTAAAATGCTATAAATAAGATGGGTGAAAATTAATGGTTGATTTAATTTTGAATGGACTTTTTAGAACGGTTATAGTAAGTAGTTTATGTATTCTTTTAATATTAACTTTTAAGAAAAGTATATTTAAAAGATTTAGTAAAAAATTTAACTATTATATATGGCTAATAGTAATTATTAAATTGTTATTACCATTTACGTATTATACTCTTACTGTGAATGTTTTTAGAAGAAAAGAAAATATAAACATTGATAATATTAATTTGGAGTATTTTAATAAAGCACAAACTTCATATAGTAGTATTTTATTGTATATTTGGATTTGTACTGTGATAATATATTTACTTTATACTATATTTAAATATATAAAACTTAAAAATTTAATAGATGATTTATCTTATGATGTTGATGATGAAGAGATAATAAATCTTTATGTAGGTTTATTAGAAGAGCTCAATATATCCAAAGATATAAAACTTAAGTATTCTCATGAAGTTGAGAGCCCAGTATTTTTTAATTTATCTGTTCTTTTACCACCACATGATTACAAATTAGAAGAGTTAGATTGGATTTTTAGACATGAACTTATGCATTTTAAAAGCAAAGACCTTCATTTAAAATATTTAGTATTATTTTTAAAAATAGTATATTGGTTTAATCCGTTTGTATACATAATGGAAAAATATATGGATTTAGATTGTGAACTTTATTGTGATGAGAAAGTTTTAAAAAATTGTACTGTACAACAAAAGCAAGCATATGCTTTAACTATTGTAAATGCAATGAAGAGAGGTACAAATTTTTCAAATAAATTTGTAGCTGGCTTAAATAAACAATCTGATATTAGAAAAAGAGTAATGAGTATGTTCAGTGAAAAACATAAAAATGGTATCTTAATGGCTTTAATTATAAGCTTGTTTTCTTCTATTACGTTCTTTAAATTTGATTCAACTAGTATTATTGAAGAGAGTGATTTCTTAGAGAGATCAAGATATACGTTTGAAGGAAGGCAAGAAGACATGTTTGTAACCATAGATTTTACATATGCAAATGCGCCTAGAAAACTGAGAAGAGAGCATGAAGAAAACTGTAGAGCCAATGGAATAGTACCAAAAGATTCAGATTCGATAGAAATTATTCCTAGATTTTATAAAGACTGTATGGATTTTAAAAAATGATGTTAGATATAATATTAATGTTAATATTATGAATTTTTTGTATTTAAGTGTGAAATTTATAGATAGTTGAAGTAATTAAAGATGATTGATGCATAGTAATCATTACTAAGCTATAATTAATTATAAGGGCTTTTAAATAAATTATGAATTACAATAATTATAAAATGATAAAAAATAGTTATCTGTTACAAAAAATATATTTTTGGTTAATAAAGACAATATGAAAACTTAAAAGGTAATTAAACTTAAATATAAAATACTCTTAAATAAGATAGGGGAAAAATGTACTTAAAAGATTTAGCAAAAAATTTAACTATTATATTATGGATGATAGTTGTTATTGATATATTATCTAAAAAAATTAAGTATGAAAAGATTACTGCTAGGACAATCTTTTAATACTTAATTTTTATATATTCATATGCTTCTAAATTTTCATCTTATTAATTTAGAAGCATATGAATTTGAGAATCGTTATTAGTAAATAGACTTTGATTTATGTTGAGTTAAAAACTTCACAATATATCTAACTTTATAGTAACTTAATCAAAAAATATACGCCACATAAAAAAACACATAAAACAATATTTATGTGTACTTTGGCCTCGAACGATACAAAATTCTTTACTTTTACAGACCCATATTATATAATTAAATAAATAATGTATATTTAGGTGACATATTGGATAAACTAATTTATTTTATTAATATAATGATACTATAAAAGTTATATAAAGTGGTTTACAAAAAAGTTACAGATAGAGCTTTTATTAATGTATTGTGTATTAGTATTTTATCCTTAGGTACACTTCACCTACAAAATAGAATCATAAGATAATTATGGGAAATTTTAGGAGGTTTATCGTGAAGAAAAAGATATTAATACCAGTATTTGCATCAGTTATGGCATTATCAGTAAGTTCAATTGTAAATGCGGATGAAGTAAATGATTCATCTCAAAATAAGGATGATAAGACAAATACTGAATTAAATTTAGGTGAATATAAAGAAGTGAAATATAAAGTTGCAAAGATAAAAGATGGAGTAGCTATAAAAATAAGAGAAGAAGGTCAAGTTCAAAACATAGCTTATTCTGGAGATGAATTTACTGTTTTAGGAATTCAAGGGGAATGGGTTAAGGTTAAAGTTGAAGATGGCGAAGGTTGGTTAGCTACTAGATATGTAGATATATCTGAAGGTGTGGGATATACTAACGCTAATAAAGTAAACTTAAGAAAAGATAAGAGTGAAAGTTCAGAAGTAATTGAAGAGCTGGAAAAAGGAAGCTCCTTATTGGTGTTGGAAGAAAATGGAGATTGGTTAAAAGTTAAAGATGGAGAAACAGAAGGATATGTAAAAGCATCTTATATATCTGATAAAGCTCCAGTAATAGAAGAACCACAAGTAAACCCAAGTGTTAATCAAAATGGAACTTCTACAAATAATAATCAACAAAACAATGCAAATAATAATCAACAAGATAACACAAATGACAATCAAAAAAATAGTAGTTCAAATGTGCCAACAGCTAACTCTAATGCAGTTCAAGCTGTACTTAACTTGGCATATTCTAAGCAAGGTTGCCCATATGTTTGGGGAGCAGAAGGACCAAACACTTTTGACTGCTCTGGATTTACACAATATGTATATAGAAATGCAGTAGGAAAGAATATACCAAGAACATCTAAAGCACAATCTAAATATGGACAAACTGTAAGTAAAGCAAATTTACAACCAGGAGACTTAGTGTTCTTCACAACTAATGGTTCTGGTTCTGTTAGTCATGTTGGAATATATGTAGGTGGAGGTAATATGATACATTCACCATCAACAGGAAAAACAGTTCGTGTAACTAGTATAAATTCAGCATACTATACAGCAAGATTTGTTACAGCAAAAAGAATATTATAATCAGTTTGTAATATGACAAATTGATAAATACATAAATATAAACGCTCTATATTATATTTAATTTAATCAGGAAACAAAAAATGATTATATTTTAAATGTATTATAGAGCGTTTTTGTATCACTTTAAATTTAATAGGGATTTAAGTTAATATGATATAAAATAGTAGTCTTTCCATATAATGATTATTTGTGCAATCCCTTGACAGGATAAGTCAAAGGTGGTAAGCTACTAACAGTACAAAAATACTTTTAATTTTAGTTCAGAGAGGCTAAAAAAGGAGGACGAAAGATGTTAAAATCAAGAAATTTAATCCAACCAGAAGACTTTTCAATAGAAGAAATAGATGAAATATTAGAATTAGCTCAAAAAATAATTGACAATCCGTCAAAATATTCTCGCATATGTGAAGGAAAACTATTAGCTACATTATTTTATGAACCGTCAACAAGAACAAGATTAAGCTTTGAATCTGCTATGAACAGATTAGGAGGGCGTGTCGTAGGTTTTTCAGAACCAAATTCATCCTCTGCATCAAAAGGCGAAACTTTAGGCGATACAATGAGGATAGTATCTGGTTATGTTGATATAATAGCTATGAGACATCCTCAATCAGGTGCAGCATCAGAAGCAGCTAGATTTACAGAGGTACCATTTATCAATGCAGGAGATGGCGGTAATCAGCATCCAACCCAAACACTTACAGACTTGCTTACTATAAAATCATTAAAAGGAACTTTAGAAAACCATACAATAGGATTATGTGGTGATTTAAAATATGGAAGAACTGTGCATTCTTTGGTTAAAGCTATGGCAAGATATAGGAATACAAAGTTTGTATTTATAGCACCCGAAGAATTAAAAATGCCAGATTATATAAAAGAAGCTATAAAGGGACATGCATATTATGAAACTAATAATTTAGATGATGTTATAGGAAGTTTGGATGTTTTATATATGACTAGAGTTCAACAAGAAAGATTTGAAGATAAATCAGAATATGAAAGACTTAAAAACTATTATATTTTAAATAAGGCTAAATTAGAAAAAGCATCTAAAGATATGTTAGTAATGCATCCATTACCAAGAGTAAATGAAATAGACATAGATGTAGATGATGATGATAGAGCTGTATATTTTAAACAAGCTAAATATGGAATGTATGTTAGAATGGCTTTAATAATAAAGCTTTTAGGTATAAATGAAGACTAATAGCTATCATATAATAGTAAAACAAAGGAGATTTTGGGATGTATAAAATTCTGGAAAATATATATATAGGCGAAGATATGTATAGAATGAAAGTAAAAGGTAATTTTGAAGGTAAAATGGGACAATTCTATATGTTAAGAGCATGGGATACTTATCCAGTACTTTCAAGACCTATAAGTATACATGATATAGATGAAGAAGGAATAACTTTTCTTTATAAAGTAGTAGGAGAGGGAACTCAAATTTTGAGTAACTTAAAAGTAAACGACACTATAAAATTGGAAGGACCTTATGGTAATGGATATACTAAGGTTGATGGAAAGGTAGCTCTAGTAGGAGGCGGAATCGGTGTAGCGCCACTATATTTAGTTGCTAAAAATATAAAAAACTGTGATGCATATCTTGGATTTAGAGAAGATGTTATATTAGAAGATGAATATAGACAAGTATGTAATGAGGTATATACAACAGTAGGGAATACTTTTGTAACAGATATAATTGATGTGGAGAAATATGATTATATATTAACATGTGGTCCAACTCCAATGATGGAAAAATTGGTTAAGATGGTAGAAGGTACTAAAACGAGAATTATGGTATCTCTTGAAAACCATATGGCATGTGGAGTAGGTGCTTGTTTAGTATGTACGTGTAAAACTAATGAAGGAAATAAAAAGACTTGTAAAGATGGTCCCGTGTTCTGGGGAGAGGACGTGATTTTTAATGGCTAATTTAAGTGTGAAATTTGGAAGTATAGAGTTTAAAAATCCAGTAATAATGGCGTCTGGAACTTTTGGATTTGGAAAAGAATATAATGAGATTTATGATATACAAAAACTTGGTGGTATAAGCAGTAAGGGACTTACTTTAAATAAAAAGCTTGGCAATAATGGTATGAGAGTTCATGAGACACCATCTGGTATGATGAATAGTGTTGGTCTTGAAAATCCTGGAGTCCAAGGGTTTATAGATAATGAATTACCTTTTTTTAGTCAATTAGACTTGGTCAGAATAGCTAATGTTGGAGGTGGGACATTAGAAGACTACTTATTAGGGGTTCAAATGTTAAATGATAAACCTATAGATATTATTGAATTAAATATATCTTGCCCAAATGTTAAAGCTGGAGGAATGGCTTTTGGTATAAAAAATGAAGTGGCAAGAGAAGTTGTTCGTGAGGTAAGAAACATAACGAAACTACCTTTAGTAATAAAACTATCACCTAATGCAGAAGACATTGTAGGGATGGCAAAAGTTTGTGAAGAAGAAGGTGCTGATGGCATCTCTTTAGTTAATACTTTTAAAGCAATGGCAATTGATATAAAAAATAGAAGACCAGTATTTGAAAATGTATATGCTGGGTTATCTGGACCAGCTATAAAGCCTATAGCTTTAAGAATGGTACATGAAGTGTGTAAAAATGTAAATATACCTGTAATGGGAATGGGCGGAATAACTAAAGCTACAGATGCTATAGAATTTATAATGGCAGGAGCTACTTGTATTCAAGTTGGAACTGCAAACTTTATGAATCCTAGAATTGGTCTTGAAATAATAGATGGAATTAATGAATTTATGGATAAAGAAGGAATAAAAAGTTTAGACGAAATAAGAGGAATTATATAAGGTAGAATAAATAGTATTTTAAAAATGAAAAATATAGATTAAATAAACAATAATTTTATAACATTAACATGGAGGAAAAATAATATGAGTAAAGTAGATGTAGTAGATATATTAAAGAAAAGTGATGCATTATTAGAGGGACATTTTTTATTATCTTCAGGAAAACACAGTAATAGATATGTACAATGTGCAAAAGTATTAAGATTTCCAGAATATGCTGCTGAGGTATTAAGTACAGTTGTTGAACAAATAAAAGATTTGGATATAGACTTAGTAGTAGGACCAGCTATGGGTGGAGTAATAGTTTCTTATGAGTTAGGAAGACAATTAGGAAAAGAAGCTGTATTTACTGAGAGAAAAGACAATACAATGGAGTTAAGAAGAGGGTTTGAAGTTAAAAAAGGAGCAAAGATAATAATTGCTGAAGACGTTGTAACTACTGGTAAATCAACTATGGAGACAAAAAGAGTATTGGAAGCCTTAGGTGGAGAAGTTGTAGGTGTAGCATGTATAGCAGATAGAACTAATCATGATATAGGTATGCCTATATATAGTGCTATAAAACTTGATATCCAAGTTTATGAATCTGATGAGTGTCCTTTATGTAAAGAAGGAAAATTACCAGTTGTTAAGCCTGGAAGTAGAGAGTTTAAAGAGTTAGGAATGTAATAAATAATTTAATTAATTTTAGTATTATTTAGAAAATATAAATTTTTTAGAGTAAAATCTTGTAGTATAAAATATAAATCAAAGATAAAAAACAGTTAGCCTTATAAACAAAGGTTAACTGTTTTTTGTTAAAAATATATTTACAAAATAAGAGATAGTAGCAGTACAATATTAAGTATAAGATAAAAAATTATTATATATTGAGGAGGGGGGAAGTATGAAAAATCAATTAAATGAAAGTCAGAAAAGGGTTGTATTTTTTGGAGTAGGTGCTGTAGGAGCTACTTTTGCAGAACAATTTTTAAACTCTAAATATGATTTTAAGATTCTTTGTGATAAGGAAAGAAAGAAACGATATCTAGAAGATGGATTTATAATAAATGGAAGAAGGTATGATTTTGATTATGTAACTAGGGATGAGTATAAACAAGAGGCTGATTTTATAATTATAGGTTTAAAATATAATCATTTAAGAGAAAACATAAAAGAATTAGACGGACTAGTTGGAAAAAATACAGTGATAATGTCTTTGTTAAATGGAGTGGATAGCGAAGAGATAATAGGGGAAAGATTTGGAATTGAAAAAATGGTATATTCATATGTTACCAATATAGATGCAAAGAAAATCAATAATAATATTATACATACTACTAATGGAATAATTGTGTTTGGCAACAAAGATAATAGTGAAGATAGAAAAACTAATATAATAACTGAAATCTTTGATAGTGTAAATATAGAATATATTTTATCAAAGGATATTCAACGAGATATATGGTGGAAGTACATGGTTAATATTGGTGTAAATCAAACTTCAGCTATACTTGGTGCACCTTATGGAGTATTTCAAAGTTCTGAGCATTTAAGAGAACTAGCAAAATCTGCAATGAGGGAAGTTGTTTTTATAGCTCAGGCAAAAGGTATACGTCTTACAGAAGATGATGTAGAAAATTCATTACATAGAATACTAGAACATTCAAAAGAAGGAAGAACATCAATGCTTCAAGATGTAGAAGCACATAGACCTACAGAAGTAGATATGTTTTCTAAGAATATTTGCAAACTTGGAAAAAAATATAGCATACCTACTCCTATAAATCAGACTTTTTTTTATATGATAAAAGTAATTGAAAGCAGATTTTAAAGGGGCTTTGTGAAAAACTCTAATAATTCATTGCTTTTAAATTTTATTGATGTTATATACTATTTAAATTACTAAATATTTTTAACTCTTCAATAAAAATAGTTGCTGCTTTTGATAAAGTTATATCTTTTGGAAATATATATGAGAAATGTCTGTTGTAGCTGCTTCCAAGCTCTATGACAGACAGCTCATTGTTTAAAACAGGTAAGCTTGTCACTAGATTAGAGACTATTGTAATTCCCAAATTATTTCTAACAGATTCTTTGACAGCATAGTTACTTCCAAAAACCATCATACTTTTTGGAATAATTTCTTTAACACTTAAAAACATATCTAAATAATCTCTAGTCCCAGAGCCATCTTCTCTGACTATCCATTTTTGGTCCTGAAGTTTATTAAAACTGAAATCTTTTAACAAAGAGCTATTATATGGAAGTGCTAGAACCATCTTATCTTCAAAAAAATATTCTTGAATAAATGAAGGTGAAGAGCAAGTACCTTCAATAAGACCAATGTCTAGAATATAATCCTTAACATGAGAACACACAATTGATGTATTTTTTATAAAAATTTCTACATCTATGTCAGGATACTTTTGAGAAAAGAGTGCTAGAAAATTAGGTAGAATATATTCTCCAATAGTCAAACTTGCACCAATCTTTAAGTGCCCAGTTATAGCATCTGAAACTTGACTTACATCATGATAAGTAATATTCAAAAGATTTAATATTTCCTTAGCTCTTTTATACAATATTTGTCCACTTTCTGTTATAAAAATAGTCTTTTGCTTAATAGACCTATTTATAAGCACAACTTTAAAATAATTTTCTAGATTTTTAATATGTTTACTTACACTTGGTTGTGATAGATTTAAGTATTCTCCAGCTTTAGTAAAATTTTTATATTCAACAACAGCTACAAATGTTTTTAATTCTTCAAACAATTTTTTGTCTCCTTTACATAATGAAATTTTACATTTTTTATATACTTTCTACAAATAATTATACTACATGTAATAACCATTAAAAATATTAATCATTACTATATTATATATTTATTTTACTTATGGTTATTACAATTATATACTATTGCTATAAAGAAAACTATATTAATTATAAGGTAGGTATATTATGTTAAAGAATAAAAGCAATTTGACATCAAAAACTGTAAAAGAAATATTACCTGGATTGTTTGTATCAGTATTAGTAGGTTATATTAGTATATTTATTTCTACTCTAATTCCTAAAGTAGGAGCAGCATCAATTTCTATATTTTTAGGCATGTTTGTAGGAAATTTATTCTTAAATCAAAAGGTATTTCAAAAAGGTTATAAATTTTCAGAAACAGATTTATTATCATATTCAATAGTACTATTAGGAGCAACACTCAGTGTATCTACCTTAATAGACTTAAAAGTTTCAGGAATTTTATTTATAATATTACAAATGACAGTAACAATAATAGCAGCACTTTATATAGGGAAAAAATTAGGATTTGAAGAAAATTTTAGATTTCTAATGGCAAGTGGAAACGCAGTATGTGGTTCTTCTGCAATAGGAGCAACAGTTCCAGTAGTTAATGCCACAGATAAAGAAAAAGGAATCGCAGTAACGATTGTAAATGTTACTGGTATATTTCTTATGTTTTTACTTCCAATAATATCTCAGTTTTTATACAGCCATGAAGTTGTAAAAACATCAGCAATGATAGGTGGAACCTTACAATCAATTGGTCAAGTTGTAGCAAGTGGAGCAATTGTTGGAGAAAATGTAAAAGATTTGGCTACTATTTTTAAGATAGTAAGAGTAATATTTCTAGTTGTTGTTGTATTAGTATTTGGACATATGAAAAATCAGTCTAATAGGGAAATTCTTGAAGAAGAAAAGAATGAGATAAAAAAGAAAAAAGTAACTATACCATGGTATGTAATTGGATTCTTTATAACCTGTGCACTTTTTTCAATGAACATTATACCAAAAGAAGTATCTGTGTTGTGCAAAGAAATAAGTAACAAATTTGAAATAATAGCTTTAGCAGCAATTGGCTTAAAGGTTAATGTAAAAGATTTAGTGAAACAAGGGAAAGAAGTTTCTTTATATGGTTTATTTGTAGGTGCAGTACAAGTTATATCAGCTGTAGTTTTAATAAAAATATTTATATAGTACAAAAATAGTACTTGTAATATTAATTTGATTAATTAAAATAATATGTTACTAATAATTTATAATATAAATAAAAAATGAATTTCGATAAGTTTAAGTGGGTATAAACTTATAGAAATTCATTTTTTATTTAAGGTAAAAATTTAAAGTAAAATATTATTTTACATAATAATGACCTTATAAATTTTGAAATTACTTATCTTTGTGTTAAAATAAGTAAAATGCACATATTAAAGTTAAGTTTTTAAGTAAATAAATAAAATGAAAATATAAATATTAAGGAGATTTGGTATATGAATGTTTATGAAAATGATAATGGAGTTATACTAGAAGGAGTAACAGATTTTGACCCAGTACATATATTTGAGTGTGGTCAATGTTTTAGATGGCACAAACAAGAAGATGGCTCATACACTGGTGTTGCAAAGGGGAGAATATTAAATGTCAAAAAAGAGAATGATAAAATATATTTAAATAATACAAATTTAAAGGAGTTTAATAGTATTTGGTATAATTACTTTGATTTAGGAACTGATTATACAGAAATAAAGAATAAGCTAAAAAATATGGATGAATATTTAAATAAGGCTACTGAATTTGGATGGGGAATAAGAATATTAAGACAAGATGGATGGGAAATGCTTATATCATTTATAATTTCCTCTAATAATAGAATTCCTATGATACAAAGAGCAATAGAAAATTTATCAAGAAAATTTGGTAAGTATATAGGTGAGTATGAAGGTAATGAATACTATGCATTCCCAACACCAGAAGAGCTGAATAAGGCCTCGCAAGAGGAAATAAGAGCATGTCAAACAGGTTTTAGAGATAAGTACATAAAAAGCACTACACAGGCAGTTATAGAAAATAATGATAAGGTATCTGAATATACAAATTTAAGTACAGATGATTGTAGAAAAGAGCTTTTAAAATTTAATGGAGTAGGACCAAAAGTATGTGATTGTATTGCATTATTTGGAATGCAAAAATATGATTCTTTTCCAGTTGATGTTTGGGTTAAGAGAGTTATGCAAGAATTCTATATAGATGAAGATATGAGTTTACCTAAAATGAGAACTTATGGAATTGATAAATTTAAAGAAATGTCTGGATTTGCTCAACAGTACTTATTTTACTATGCAAGAGAACTCGGTATAGGAAAATAAATTAAGGGGGAGAAATTATGGGAGTAATAGGAACAATATTTCTGTTCTATTTAATTATATCATATCTAGCTGGAGCCATAATTTCTGTGATTATATTGCTTGAAAATAGAGACCCTGCAAAAACCATGTCTTGGTTATTGATGTTTATTATATTTCCGGGTATAGGTTTAATTATATATGCTATTTCAGGTAGAAATATTAGAAAACGAAAATTATTTAAGACTCAAAAACTAGCTAATAATATAAAAGAAAAGAAACTCTTTGATACATTAGAAAAGATAACAGAAATAGTTGAACTAGAAAAGGAATCTATAAAGCAAAATAAGCTTTTAAGAGACGAAGAGGATGGTAGTTATAGAAAAAGGGTAATAAATATGTTGTTGAAGACTGGTATGTTTCCCTTTACTAAAAATAATAAGGTGGATGTATTTGTAGATGGAAATGAAAAGTTTAAAAGACTTATAGAAGATATAAGAGAAGCTAAAGACCATATACATTTAGAGTACTTTATCATCAAAGATAGTGAAATAGGTAGGGTGTTAAAAGAAGAACTTATAAAAAAAGCCAAAGAAGGCGTTAAAATAAGAATTTTATATGATGATGTAGGATGTTGGAGATTTTGGTTTAATAGAAAATTTTTCCGAGAAATGAGAGAAGTAGGTATAGAAATTGCAGCATTTTTACCTACAAAATTTCCTATAATAGGAGGAAAATTAAACTATAGAAATCATAGAAAAATTGTTGTTATTGATGGAATAATTGGATATACAGGTGGAATAAATATAGGAGATGAATATTTAGGAAAAAATGATAAGTTTGGATATTGGAGAGATACTCACATTAGGATTAAAGGTATTTCTGTATACATGCTTCAAATGACATTCTTGATTGACTGGTATTATACAACAAAAGAAGTCTTGGTAACTAAAAATTACTTTCCAAGTGTAGGGAATATTGGTGAAAGTATGATACAGGTTGTTGCAAGTGGTCCAGATAGTGACTGGGAAGATATTCATTATGCTTATTTTTCTGCAATATGCCAAGCTAGACAAAATGTTTATATAGAAACGCCATATTTTATTCCAGATGAAAGCTTATTAAAAGCTATAAAAAGTGCTGCGCTTAGTGGAGTCGATGTGAGGATAATATTTCCAAAAATTGCAGACCATAAGATAGTAAACATAGCATCTTATTCATATTTTGAAGAAATATTAAGAGCAGGTGGCAAAGTTTATTTGTACAATAAAGGGTTTATCCATTCTAAAGTCGTAATAATAGATGATAAAATTGCTTCTGCAGGTACAGCTAATATGGATTTAAGAAGTTTTATGCTTAACTTTGAAGTAAATGCATTTATTTATGATGAAGAAGTTATTAGAGTAATGACAGATGATTTCTTTGAAGATTTAAGTCACTGTGAAGAACTTAATTTGGAGGTATTTAAGAATAGAAATATCATACAAAAAATCAAAGAATCTGTAGCAAGACTATTTTCACCAATATTATAAAAAATTATTAAAAAAGGTATTGAAAATTATGTGTGATTGGTATATTATAATAATTGTTAGCACTCTATTAGATAGAGTGATAATAAATAAAAAGTATATATATAAATCTACATATAAAAGTAGTATTAATCTAAAAATAACTAAAAACATAGGCGAACTAGTCTATACTTAATATTTTAGGAGGCGTTAATAATGAAAATAAGACCATTAGCTGACAGAGTAGTAATCAAAAAAGTAGAAGCAGAAGAAAAAACTGCAAGTGGAATAGTTTTACCAGGAGCAGCTAAAGAGCAACCTCAAATAGCTGAAGTTGTAGAAGTTGGACCAGGTGGAATATTTGAAGGGAAAGAAATAAAGATGGAATTGACAGTAGGAGACAAGGTTATATTCCAAAAATATTCTGGAACAGAAGTTAAGATAGAAGGACAAGAGTATACAATACTAAGACAGAGTGATGTATTAGCTGTTATTGAATAAATATAGAATGAATTTATTAGGAGGCGTTTAAAATGGCTAAAGAAATTAAATTTTCAGAAGAAACAAGAAGAGCTTTAGAAACTGGTGTAAATAAATTAGCAGATACAGTAAAAGTAACATTAGGACCTAAAGGAAGAAATGTTATATTAGATAAAAAATTTGGTTCTCCACTTATAACTAATGATGGTGTAACTATAGCAAAAGAGATAGAGTTAGAAGATAGATTTGAAAATATGGGTGCTCAGTTAGTTAAAGAAGTTGCGACAAAAACTAACGATGTAGCTGGAGATGGTACTACAACTGCTACAGTTTTAGCACAAGCTATAATAAGAGAAGGTTTAAAGAATGTAACAGCAGGGGCTAACCCAATCCTATTAAGAAAAGGAATACAAAAGGCAGTAATACTAGCAGTAGAAGAATTAAAAAATCAATCAAGAATAGTAGAAACACAAGAAGCTATATCTCAGGTTGCTTCTATATCTGCTGGTGATGAAGAAGTTGGAAAATTAATAGCAGAAGCTATGGAAATAGTAGGTAAAGATGGAGTTATAACTGTTGAAGAATCTCAAACTATGAATACTGAATTAGATGCTGTTGAAGGTATGCAATTTGATAGAGGGTTTGTTTCTGCATATATGGTTACAGATGTAGATAAGATGGAAGCAGTTTTAAATGACCCATATATACTAATCACTGATAAAAAAATATCTAACATACAAGAATTGTTACCAATTCTTGAGCAAATAGTTCAACAAGGTAAAAAGTTATTAATAATAGCTGAAGATGTAGAGGGTGAAGCATTATCTACATTAGTAGTTAATAAATTAAGAGGAACATTTGATGTAGTAGCAGTTAAAGCTCCAGGTTTTGGAGATAGAAGAAAAGAAATGCTTCAAGATATAGCAATACTTACAGGTGCTCAAGTAATATCAGAAGAATTAGGTTATGATTTAAAAGAAGCTGATTTATCTATGTTAGGTAGAGCTTCATCTGTTAAAGTAACTAAAGAAAGTACTACAATAGTAGATGGTTCTGGAGATAAAAAAGCTATAGAAGATAGAGTGACTCAAATTAAACATCAAGTAGAACAAACTACTTCAGATTTTGACAGAGAAAAATTAATGGAAAGATTAGCTAAACTTGCTGGAGGAGTAGCTGTTATCAAAGTTGGAGCTGCTACAGAGGTTGAGTTAAAAGAAAGAAAATTAAGAATAGAAGATGCTCTTAATGCAACTAGAGCGGCTGTAGAAGAAGGTATAGTAGCTGGTGGAGGAACTGCTTTTGTTAGTGTCATACCAGCAATAGGAACACTAGTTGAGAGTTTAGAAGGAGAAGTTAAACTAGGTGCTCAAATAGTTAAAAAAGCATTAGAAGAGCCGTTAAGACAAATAGCTATAAATGCTGGTCTTGAAGGTGCTGTAATTGTACAAAATGTTGTTAATGCTGAAGCAGAAACTGGATTTGACGCATTAAATGAAAAATATGTAAATATGATAGAAGCTGGTATAGTTGACCCAACTAAAGTTAGTAGAAGTGCTTTACAAAATGCTGCATCAATAGCAGGTACTTTCTTAACTACTGAAGCTGCTGTTGCTGACCTTCCTGAGAAAGAAGATGCAGGAATGCCAGGAATGGGTGGCGGAATGCCAGGTATGATGTAATTTAAAAAATTTAAAATATAAATTTTAATATAAAGAACTATTTCGACTTAGATTTTAATGTCTAAGTTGAAATAGTTCTTTTATATATATCTAATTTTTTGCGTATTTATAAATCCAATATACATATTCAAATAATTAGTATCTAGATTATAATAATATTTTTAGAGGTGTATTGTTATTTTTTAGGTTATGATGTTAGATACATATTAATTAAGGTATAATTGTTGGTAGAGAATAAATTAAATTTAAAAGGATGCGATAATATGGACTTAAGAAAGTTGCTTGAACAGGTTAAAAATGAAAATATTGATATAGATTTTGCATTAGAGAAATTAAAAGATTTGCCCTATGAAGACCTTGGATATGCAAACATAGACCATCATAGAGAATTAAGAAATGGATACCCAGAGGTTATTTATTGTGAAGGTAAGAGTGATGAGCATATTTTAGGGATTGTTGATAAAATGAATCAAAAAGGTTCTAACATATTGGGGACAAGATGTAGAAAAGAAACATTTCTAAAAATTAAAGAAATCTATAGTCATGCTGAGTATGAAGAATTATCTAAAATTCTAAAGATTCAAAATCATGATGTAGAGAATATAGGAAAAGGTAAAATTGTGATTGTTACAGGGGGAACTTCTGATATACCAGTAGCAGATGAAGCCTATCATACAGCTAAATTTTTAGGCAATGATGTTGATAGAATATATGATGTTGGAGTGGCAGGTATACATAGGCTTTTAAATAAAAGACATAAAATAGATAGTGCCAGAGTAATAGTAGCTGTTGCAGGAATGGAAGGTGCTCTTGCAAGTGTAGTTGGTGGATTGGTTGACGTTCCAGTAATAGCTGTTCCAACTTCTGTTGGATATGGGGCGAATTTTGGAGGGTTAGCAGCATTGTTAGCTATGCTAAATAGTTGTGCATCTGGAATATCTGTTGTAAATATTGACAATGGATTTGGAGCAGGATATTTAGCAGCAATGATAAATAAGCTGTAAATACATTGATATAAATTAAACATAAATTATATAATAAAATCTAATTTCTATTATATTTTTACTATTAAAATTGAGGAGACGTATATGAGTGAAAAAATACTTTATTTTGATATAATAAGCGGTATATCAGGGGATATGACCCTTGCGAGTTTATTAAATTTAGGTGTACCTAAGGAAATTTTTTTGGAGGAAATTCATAAACTAATAATGAGTGATGAATTTAACATAAACATCAGCTCAAAGAATGAGAATGGAATAGTAGGGACAAAAGTAGAAGTAATTACAAAAGAAACACATGCACACAGAAACTTAGTTGATATATTTGAAATTATAGATGAGAGTAATCTAAATGAAAATGTAAAATCTAAATCAAAAAAAATATTTATGGTAGTTGGGGAAGCAGAAGCAAAAGTTCATGGAACTACAATAGATAAGATACATTTTCATGAGGTAGGGGCTATAGATTCAATTGTAGATATAGTAGGAGCTTGTATATTAGTTGATTTACTTTGTGTAGATAAAGTTTGTGCTAGTACAGTGTCTGTTGGTTCAGGATTTGTAAAATGTGAACATGGAATTATACCTATACCTGCACCTGCAACTATGGAAATTTTAAAAGGTGTACCAATTAAATTAAACAATGTAAAAGGAGAATGTACAACCCCAACAGGAGCTGCAATCATAAAAGTCTTGTGTGATGAGTTTGTGGATGAGTTTGAATTTTCTCCAAAACAAATTGGATATGGAATAGGTCATAAGAAGTTTGAAGTACCAAATATGCTAAGAACTGTATTAGGTGAAAAAAAAAAGAAGAATTAATTTATGAAATTAGTGCAAATATTGATGATATGTCTTCAGAAATCTATTCTTATTTGTATGAAAAAATATTAGATGAGAAAGCATTAGATATTTATACAGAGAGTATTTATATGAAGAAGAATAGACCTGCAACAAAAGTATCAATTTTATGTAATAAATCAGATTTAGAAAAATTTATTAAAATATTACTTTTAGAAACTAGCACTTTTGGAGTGCGATATAATGTGTATAATAGAGAGATTCTAGATAGAAAATTTGTAAAATTGGATACAAAATATGGTGTGGTTACAGTGAAATTAGGGTATTATAAAGATGAACTAGTTAAGGCTACTCCAGAATATAATGAATGTAAAACTATAGCAAAAAATGAAGATATTCCTATAAAAAAAGTGTTTGCTGATATAAATTTTAGAATAAAAGAAGAATTTAGTGAAAACTTATTGACATAAGTAATAAATTTTGATAAATTAATATTCAGCCTTATTAAATAAAAGCAAACAGAAAAAAATATATAAAATATAAACTCACTCGTATATGCTCAGAAATATGGTCTGAGAGTCTCTACCAAGATACCGTAAATATCTTGACTATGAGTGAAATTATTATACCAAAAGACCTAGTTAAGTAAATGTGTAGGCCGAGTTATACTCCCTATGTGTTGGCTATAAGATAGAGGTATTTTGGAAGCCTGTATAGTAATTTCACTTTTGTTAGAAATTATGGAAGTTACTATACAGGTTTTTTGTGTAAAAAGATTTAATATAATTTAGACTGTCTTGTGTTAAAATAAATATATAAAAACTATATTATACAAGGAGAGATGTGAATTTATGAAACATGAATTAGTACTTGTAATAGATTTTGGAGGACAATATAATCAGTTGATAGCTAGAAGAGTTAGAGAAAACAATGTATATTGTGAAATACTTCCATGTACTGCAAGCATAGAAAGAATAAAAGAAAAAAATCCTAAAGGGATAATATTTACAGGTGGACCAAATAGTGCGTATTTAGAAGATTCTCCAACAATTTCAAAAGAAATATTTGAACTAGGAGTTCCAATACTTGGAATATGCTATGGTATTCAAATAATGTCTCATGTATTGGGTGGAGTTGTAAGAAAAGGTAATAAACAAGAAAAAGAATATGGAAAAACAGCTATAACTTATGGAAAATCATCATTATTTGAAGGTATAACTACAAATAGTGTATGGATGAGCCATACAGATTTAATAGAAAAAGTTCCAGAAGGATTTACTATAGTTGCAAATACTAATGATTGTCCAGTAGCAGCTATGGAAAATGTAGAACGAAACTTATATGGAGTTCAATTCCATCCAGAAGTAGAACACTGTTTAGAAGGGGACAAGATACTTACAAACTTCTTATATAATATTTGTAAAGTAAAAGGTGACTGGACTACAGATTCATTCATAGAAGATAAAATAAAAGAATTGAAAGAAAAAATAGGCGATAAAAAAGCTCTATGTGCTTTAAGTGGAGGAGTTGATTCTTCTGTTGCCGCAGTTCTTATTCATAAAGCAATTGGGGACAACTTAACTTGTATATTTGTTGACCATGGATTACTTAGAAAAAATGAAGGAAATGATGTAGAAAGAATATTTAGAGAGAAATTTGATATAAATTTAATAAGAGTTAATGCAGAAGATAGATTCTTATCTAAATTAAAAGGAGTTTCTGAACCAGAGGCTAAGAGAAAAATAATAGGTGAAGAATTTATAAGAGTATTTGAAGAAGAATCAAATAAATTAGGAAAAATGGATTTCTTAGTTCAAGGAACAATCTATCCAGATGTTATAGAAAGTGGACATGGAAATGCTGCTACTATAAAATCTCATCATAATGTTGGTGGAATTCCAGAAGATGTAGACTTCCAAGAAATTGTCGAACCATTAAGAGAGTTATTTAAAGATGAAGTTAGAAAAATAGGATTAGAGCTTGGTATAGAAGAAGGATTAATATTTAGACATCCTTTCCCAGGACCAGGTCTAGGAATAAGAGTTATAGGTGATGTAACTAAAGAAAAATGTGATATATTAAGAGAAGCTGATGCTGTTTATATGGACGAGCTTAGAAAAGCAGGTCTATATAGAGAAATATGGCAAGCTTTTGCAACATTACCAGATGTTAAGACTGTTGGAGTTATGGGTGACGAAAGAACATATGCTTATCTAGTTGGTTTAAGAGCAGTTACTTCTTCTGATGGAATGACTTCTGACTGGTATAAGATGCCTTATGATGTATTAGAAAGAATTTCTAATAGAATAATAAATGAAGTTGATGGAGTAAATAGAGTAGTTTATGATATAACTTCTAAGCCACCTGGTACTATTGAGTGGGAATAGTAAACAAAAAAGTCGTAAGCCTTGTTATTTCAAGGTTTACGACTTTTTAGAATTTGCTTGTGATACTAAAATGATACTATATATTTAAATCATCTAATTTTTGTGCAACTTCAAGTTGCTTATTCGGGTATAAATGAGAATATGTATTCCAAGTCGTCTCTACTTTTTCATGACCTAATCTTTCTGCTATAGTTAATATATTTACATCCATATTTACTAAGAGAGAAGCATGAGAATGTCGTAAATCATGCACTCTAATTCTTTTTAAATTAGATAGCTTACAGCATCTATCTAATTCTTTAGAAAGATAACTTTTAGCAAACTTAAATATTCTTTCATTTTCTTTTAAGTCATATAGTTTAGATAGATAATCTTTTATACTATTATATAAGAATTGTGGGATAGGGATAACACGTTTACTTTTAGGAGTTTTAGGGGAGGAAATAATATCCTCACCATTTAGTCTTATGTAACTTTTTTCAACACTTATTTTATTTTCAAAAATATCTTTTGGAGTAAGAGCTAACAACTCTCCTAATCTAAGCCCTGTCCAAAATAAAATTTCAAATGCTAGTCGAGGTTCTGGTTTCTTTTCAAATTCAATAAATTTTTTAAATTCTTCTAATGTCCAAAAGTTCATTTCTTCTGCATTTTTTTTACCTATTGTTCCTGCTAAGTGAGCAGGATTAGAGGGTAAGTTATAATATTTAACTGCATAATTTAATACAGCAACAAGTTGGTTATTTATTGTTTTAATATATGTTTGGCTATAATCACTTTTTAATAGTTCATTTTGCCACTTTCTTATATGTGCAGCAGTAATTTCATTTATTTTTAGATTTTTGAAAAAAGGTAAAATTCTAAAATTTATTAAATACTTTTTAGTTTCTAATGTAGATAATTTTAATCTAGAAGACATGTCGTGCATATATTCTTCTATAAGACTTTCAAAAGTCATATCAGTACTCATTTTAGATTTATTCAAAAACTCTCTTTCAAATTCCAAAGCTTCTTTTTTAGTTTTGAAACCTCTTTTTATTTTCTTTTTTTTATCTCCATTGAAATCTGTAAAATAAAAACCAGCATACCAACTTTTTCTTTGTTCATCTTTGTAAGCAGGAATTTTAGACACCCCCAATTATGTCATTTTAATATTACAATAATTATAACATGTTAGATATACTATCTAAATAATTGTTTTATTTTTCTCTTCTTTTCATCTCTTGAAGCTTGTAATATTTACACAGTTCAAAGAAGTCTTCTTCTAGTGCTATAGATAAGTCTAGTATCGTAGATATACCTATATCTTTATATTCTTGATTTTCTAGTTTTGATATATAACTTCTGTTACGTCCCATTTTTTCTGCTAATTCTAGTTGTGTCATTCTTTTCTTTTTTCTTAATTTTTTCAACATTTATTAAAATCCACCTTTTAATTATTTTTTGATTATTTTTATAATTAATAGTTTGTGTAGTTTATTGTAATAAATGTTCCTCATTAGGACATTTTTTGGTGGAAAAATGTGTTAAAATGTAGTTAAGAAATTAAAAGCAAAAAGCACTATAATGATAGTGCTGAGATGGCAGAGTTTAAAGAAAGAATAAATTTTACTTAAAAGCCTATAAATATAAAATGTAAAAAAATGCGAAAAAAATTTTTAAAATTAAAATTATGTAAAATAAAGTTAGTCGACTAATTAAAAATATAGATAATAGAGATAATATAAATAATACAGATAATATGAAACACTTGGAAACACTAGAGATAAAAAATAGAAGTTTATTTTTAAAATCAAAACTAAAATCTCTATATTAGCCAAGTTGCAAGATAATATAAATTTATATATAATATATTTACAAAGAAAATCTTCGAAATTTTAAATATTATATTTATTGAAATAAATCTATAACTGTATTAAATTTAGGAGTTTTGTACTTATTTTTGCGAACATATGTTTGAGGGGAAGGAAAATACTTTACAGGGGAAGGTGTATCTAAATGGATGATAAAAAAATGATTCTAATACTTAATAATATTTTTACTGAACTAAAAAATGTGAATGAAAATAAATTTAATAGATATAAGGAAATAGTAAGCGAAAATAGACTCAATATATATATAGAAATAGTGAATGAAACAAATAAAAAAAAAGAGGGTTAAACCTCTTTTTTTATTTGTTTTGTTTTTCTTCATCTATAAAAACTTGTGCAATTTTTAGCATCTTTTCTTTTGACTCTTCATCTAAATTCATAAATACTTTTATGAGTTCTTTTATATCATCAGGACTATCTAATTCATCAATAAACTTATCATTACTATATTTTTTATCAAGGCTGGGTCTTCCTAAGAGAGAATCTACAGATATATTGAAAAAATCAGCTAATTTAGTTAGCATCAAAGTATCTGGTATTCTATTTCCACTTTCCCAATTACTTACAGTTTGTTTTGTTACATTAAATATTTTTGCCAGTTCAACTTGGTTCAAATTAAGTTTAAGTCTTTCTTCTTTTATTCTATCTTTAAGAGCCATAATAACATTACTCCTTCCATTCACATTTATTATAGATTATTATAAACTATTTGTTATACTTTTTATAAAATATATAACATAAAGAATACTTTTTTTAAAAAAATATAAATTTTATGTTGACAGTAAACTAAAAGTGGACTATTATATAAATATAAAGTTAACGTAAAGTTGACTAAAAGAGAGGTGATAAAATGAATACTAAAAAATTAAAGGCGTATAGAAAACTAAATAATGTTAACCAGTCTGATATAGCAAATTTACTTAATATAACTTTAACTTCTTATTCGCATAAGGAAAATGGTAAAACTAAATTTACTCTTGAAGAAGCAAAGACTATTTCAGATTTCTTTGGTCTAAGTATAGAGGAAATTTTTTTTAATAATAGCGTCAACTTAAAGTTTACCAAAACTATGAATTAGTTCATATATTAAGTTTACAATATGAGAGGTGAAAATTAAATGTTGCAACAGTACCAAAATATATATCAAATTAGCAGAGAAAATACCGGTCTTACACAAGAAAAAGCATCAGAACTACTAGATATATCAGTAGAGAGTTTAAGAGCCTACGAGAACGATAAAAGAATACCACCAAATGCAATAGTAGTTAAAATGATTTCTATATACAATAACAACCTGTTAGGTTATGAACATGTTAGAAGAACTACAAAAGCAGGAGTAATGTTTTTACCAAAACTGGAAATGAGAAGTCTTTCAAGTATAACTCTAAAGTTGCATAAAGAAATAAAAGATTATTTAAAAAGGGAAGATGATTTCATAGACATAGTTGAAGATGATGTAATAGATGAAGATGAGGAAGAAGTTTGGAATGATGTTATGGAAAAGTTAGAGGGTATATATGAAGCTATTTTAAAATTAAAACTTTCAAGAAATACAAAAATATCAAAGGAGGTATAGGATATGAATGACTTAACAATAATCAATCAAAATAATCAGTTCTTAGTTGAGAGTAGAGAAGTAGCAGAATTAATAGAAAAGAAGCATGATAATTTGTTAAGAGATATAAGAGGATACAAGAAGATTTTAGAGGACTCATCAAATTTGAAGAGTCAAGATTTCTTCATAGAAAGTACTTATATAAATACTCAAAATAAAATTCAACCTTGCTACTTATTAACTAAAAAAGGTTGTGACATGGTAGCTAATAAAATGACAGGAGAAAAAGGTATTATATTTACAGCAATTTATGTAACTAAGTTTGAAGAAATGGAGCAAGAGTTAAAAGAAAAACAACCTAAATTACCAACCACATACAAAGAAGCATTACAACAATTATTAATAGAAGTTGAAGAAAAAGAACAATTACAATTAGAAAATCAAGTAATGAAACCAAAAGCAGACTATTTTGATGCTTTAGTAGAAAGAAATTTACTAACAAATATAAGAGATACAGCAAAAGAACTTGGAGTAAAAGAAAAAGTGTTTGTTTCATGGTTAATAGAGAAGAAATATTGTTACAGAGATTTAAAAGGGAAAATAAAACCTTATTCTAATAAGATGCAGTATTTTGAACTGAAAGAATTTACAACACCACATGGACATTCAGATACTCAAACATTAATAAATCCAAAAGGAAGAGAAGCATTTAGATTATTACTTATAAAGGATGGACTAGTAAAAGAAAAAGAATGTCAAATATCAATATTAAGTTAAAAATATGGAGGTAAGGATAATGAATGAAGATATATTTTATGGTATAAAAAATACTCTTGATGAAATAGCAGAGGTTCAAATTAAAAATAAACAAGGTGTATTAAAAGAAGTTGGAATGTTAATAAGTGGTGAGGACAATTCTTGTATAACTCATTGTTTAGATGAAGATTTAATTAAGTTTTATATAAAAGAAGAGGCAGTATTAACAATAGATAAAGATAGTCATTTGTTATGTATGCTTGATGCTCTATTTTATAACTTTCTTGATAAGTAATAAATACAGAATATTCTTAAAAAGGAGTAGATAAGATGGCTAAAAAAGTTAATAATTCAGGATACTATAAAGTCAAAGAAGTTGCAGAGCTTTTAGATGTAGCTGAAAGCACAGCATATAGAATAATGAGAGATTTAAACAAAGAATTGCAAAAAAAAGGTTATTATACATTTGCAGGAAAAGTCCCAAAGACTTATTTAGAAGAAAGATTTTTCTATAAGAAGCAATCAAATAAAAAGGCTAGAGAGGGGGTGATTTAGTTGAATGTAAAGGTACTAATAGCTTATATCCAGTTTTGCAATGATAAGCAAATAAAAGCAAGTTTTGAGGGTCTTAGAAAATACAACGAGGGGATAACATCATGAAAACAATCTATAAAAACAAAGTTTACAAGGTAGAGAGAAACAAAGAGTTATATAAGATTACATACTATGACGAGCAGAAAAGTAATAAGAAGTTTAATAAAGATAAGAAAGTCAAAAGAAGTACTTTAACAAGAGATATAGAGTTAGTTAACTTATATTTACCAGTAAACTTAAAAATAAAGTAGGAGGTTTAATTGTATATGGTATTTAATTTAGAGAAGTTCAAAGTGGGAAATGCGATAAGAATAAGTTGTGAAAGATTTGGTTTTGAAATTGATTGTATTGTAGTAGTAGCAACCGAGGAGGAACTAAATTTAGCTTACTTTGATAAAGAAAGAGGTTGTATGGAGTATCAAGCATTGATACCAGAAGACCTTAGATATGACGATTATATTCTTCAAAGATTAGGTTAGGAGGAAATAAAATGGCAGCTTTAATAATTGTAGGTTTATTTGCGATATGTTTAGCAGGATTATTTCAAAATAGAGATTAAGTGAAGGGGTGTAATAAATGAAAACAACTAAAAAATGTATAACACAAAAATTTTTAGAATATCAAACAAGATTATTAAAAAGAGAAGGAAATTTTAGTATTAAGAAAAGATTCAATTCTTATAATAATGTTCTTACTATCTTTGAAATTGAGAAAGACTTATTAACAGTTAAAAGTTTACTAGAGTTTTTAGCAAAGAAAATTAAAGCTGGTGAAATGCAAAAACATGATGAATTAGATTTGCTTGTATATAAAAAATTCTATCAATTATTAAATTTGGAAATAAGTAGCACTTATATAAATAAAGTAAAAATGATTTTTAAAATAGTTCAAACTGTATTTGATAATTTTAAGTTTATTATAACAGAAGAATTAAAGTGTAATTTCAGAAAAATAAATTATAGATGTAATAAATTGAGATTTAAAAGATTTTAATTAAGGGAGATTAATTATGAAAAGTTTAATTATAGTGAGAAATGCAGTAGAGCAACAACTAAATAGAGCTAATTTAGAAATAAATAAAAACGAGCAACTTTATACAAAACTTAGAAAAAAAGAAAAAAGAGATATATCAGAAGACATTGCATTGAGTAATGCTTTAAGAGAAAAAAGTGTAAATGAAAGATTAAAAATATTTGCTGAGTCATTACTAGAAATTATAGATACACAAATTGAAATAAAAGAATATGAAGAAAGCGAAGATTACAAGATATTTCAATTAATTTCAGAAGAACTTGAAAGAGATAGACCTATAGATGTTCAGATATAGAAAAGAGCCACTGCAATGGCTCAATTCAAAACAAATTAAAAATAAAATTATAGCTATATTATAGCATAAACGGAGGGAAATTATGAGTACTTTATATGAATTAACTACAGTTTTATTAGAAATAGAAGAAGGTTTAACAGAAATAACAGGAAATGAAGCTGAAAAACTAGAGGAAATAAAAGAAATAATAAAACAAGAGATACAAAATAAAAACACTAGGATAGTTTCAGTAATATTAAACATTGACAGTGATATAAACTCTATAGATTCAGAGATTAAAAGATTGCAAGAGTTAAAAAGGGTCAAAAAGAATACTCTTGATAGATTAAAAAGCAATATAAAAGACTGTATGGAATTACTTGGTACTAAAAAAGTAGAAACAGTTTTAGGAAATATAAGTATAAGAAAGTCAGCAGGTAGCTTAGTCATAGAAGATGAAGAAAAGATACCTGCTATATATAAAACAGTAGAGCAAGTTGTAAAAGTAGATAAGAATACCATTAAAGACTTTATTAAAAAAGGTCATGAGGTTGAAGGTTGCAGAATTGAATATGGAACTACACTAACAATTCCAAAAGCTAAAAAAGAGTAGGTGAGGACCATGGAAACTAATAATGTTTATATAAAACTT
>NZ_JAGWCX010000055.1:0-27683 GCF_020657775.1 Clostridioides sp. ZZV14-6345
CTAATATTAGTGCTTTGTTACTAGCAACCTTTATTTTGATTATACATTTAAATTGAAAATAGAATGATTGAATAAGTTGACATATTATTTTACATTGACAGTGATTAGAACTTCTTGAGATGTATTTAAATCATTTTTGTCACTTAGTATAACTTTTACTACCGCTTGACCTGTTTTATTACCTTTAACTATCATATCTTCACATGAAAGTACACTCTTATCACTTACAGACGCAACAAAATCTAAATCTTTTGGAAGGTTATCAGTAACTTCCCAATATTTATAATAACTATCAATTTTCTTTGTAATTATTTTTCTCAAATCAATACTTTCACCTTTTGCTATATCAACATTATGATATTTAGATTCCAGTTTATATTGATTATCTTTTGTATCAATAAAATTTAAATCGCAATTTACATCTACACCATTATTAGAAAGAGAATTTACTACATTATCATCAATCAAATAATTATTGGCAAGATTGATTGAATCCATATCTTTTAGACCTAAAGCTTCTTTAGGAACTTCTTTTATATTATTGTTCCAAAAAATAAAATTATCTATATTTTCAAGATATGATATACCTTTTAAATTTGAAATGCTTTCACCAGTTGCATAAAACTCTCCATCTAGAGCCTTTATATTACTTATAGTCATCTCATCTGGGTTTATATATCGTTTTACAACTGCTCTTAGATTTGCGTCAGGAAAAATATCTTTAAGTTGATTTTCACTTAAAACCTTATCATTTGAATTTATTGGACTTAAAGCTGCCACAGAAATAATAAATGGTATCAAATTAGCTAAATTCATAGTACCCTCCCACATAAATTTTTTTTATTATAGTAATTTAATTTCTATGAGAGGGTTCTGTTTCCTTGTTATATATGCCTACTTTCGTACACTTTATTAATATAAATTAAAATAAATTTCTACTATTAAACTTATAAACATATTGCTAGTTACGTTTTTTAGCTTCACATCTAAATATTCGCATACCTTGTGACATAAATTTGTCTTCATACTCTGTTGTAACATTATTTTTATACTCACTATTTCCTAAATCAAGAGAAATATTCTTCAATAGCCAATTATTTGCAGCAATTTCGTTTAAACTAAACTCGAATAATTTTTCATTATCTGTTTTAAAGTGAATTTCGCCATCATCTTCCAAAACCCTATTGTACATTTCTAAAAATCCAGAATGAGTGAGTCTTCTTTTACTCCATCTATTTTTAGGCCATGGGTCACAGAAATTTATATAAATTCTAGATAATTCTTTAGCTTCAAAGTAATCTAAAATATGGCTTACATCTGTCCATAAAAAAAGTATATTATTCAAATTAGAAGTATCAGCTTTTTCAACAGCCTTTAAAAGAACTTCTTCCTTAAGTTCCATAGCAATATAATTTATCTCACGGTTCTGTTTGGCCAAAGTTGTTATAAACTGACCTTTTCCAGTACCAAATTCAACGTGTATTGGATTATCATTTCCAAACTTTAAATTCCACTTACCTTTTAATTTGTCTATATCATCTCTTAAAACATATTTTGTATAACTTAAAAGCTTTTCATCTGCACCTTTTTTTCGTCTTCTTCTCACAATAATTCTCCTCACATATAAAAAATTAGTAAAATACATTTTTTATTATACATTATCTCCCCAAAAAATAAAAAGAACTCTCTTAAAATAGAAATTTATTTCTATAAAGAGAGCTCTTAACTTACTAAAAAGTTAATCTTAGTGGCACCCTGAACAACCAGAGCATCCTCCTCCACCTTGATCTTTCATATTTTCAGGAATAACTCTAAATCCAAATCCTGTATCTTCTATTATTATATCTCCATACTGACTATATTCATCAGAGCTCATTACAAATTGTAATTCTCCAACTTCATAAGTTAAGTCATCTTCTTTTTTTTCATCTAAAGCTAATCCAAAAGAAGGACCTCCACAACCAACACCTGCAAAGTATACTCTTATATTATTAGGTTTATCTTGATTGTCTTTTAAGATACTTTTTAAAGTATCAATAGCTGTTTCTGGTAAAGTAATTTTCATTAAATCATTCCCTTTCAAATATTTTATTAAAACAATATTTATTATATACCCATATAAGGTACATAATCAATTAGTTTTTACATATTTTACTAAAACTTCTACCAAATAATGCTTAAAGTTTTAAAATATTTTATTATGATATTTTACTACCTTAAGTAAATACCCTATAGTACACTTAGTAAACAAATAAAATTTTTACTAACAAATATAATAATTTTATTTGTTATTTTAATATTATAACACATTTGATAATGTCCAATTCATATATGCAAAATTTATATACTTGAAAATATCTAAGAAATTATTCAATAAAAAAATACTATTTTTTTAAAATTATTATTTATACACACAACAAGCAAAGCACAACGGTACACACCCTTGTGCTTTGCTTGCAATTATTGGACAAGGTTGTCATCTATAACAATGCAAAATGGCTACTTTCCATAATTGATTTCATCTGACATAAGCAAAAAGGGTGTCCTGCTGGGTCAATCATAACTCTCCAATCATCAGAAAACTGCTCATCTGCAATTGTTGCTCCACAATGAATTGCGTATTGGACTGCTTCTTCCAAATTATTAACAGCGAAATCCATATGAGCCATTTGCTGTTGAGCTTCAGGCTTTTCTGGCCACACAGGCGGTTTATACTCAGGATTTCTTTGAAATGTTATACCAGGATACGCTCCCTGATTTGTTCCTGGAGCACCAACGCATGCATATTCTTCATTGTAAAATGGTATTTCCCACTTGAGTAACGTCGCATAAAATTTTGCTAATTCATGTGGATCTTTACAATCCATCGTAAATGAGTACATTTTGATTTTCAGTTCATCATGCATAATGTAACTACCTCCAAATATGAATTTCTTCGTCTTTTCATTTTTGCGCTAAATTCAAACATTAAGTATGTAATTTATTCCACGTATTTTCTATTATGCGTCAAGTCTTTATTTTTTGCAATAATGTTTAAAAAATTATAACATATAAAAATTTTTACAGGTAAATAACAACATTAGTAAGGATATTAAAACACTATATAAAAATTAACAAATATTAAGAATAATAAAATACTTGAAATTACTTATATCAAGAAAATTTATATAATATAAACTGGTCAGATATGTTATAATATTAAATTGTGACAAGTTCATGGAGGTGTTTATATGAAAAAACAAAAGTCGCCAATTTTACTTGAAATGCTTGGACTATTTTTTGGTTGTATATCAATGAGTATTGGTATAAATATGTTTTTAAAACCACATACAATTGCTCCTGGAGGGCTTAGTGGTCTATCATTAGTATTAAACAAGGTTACAGGACTTCCAGTATCAGCTATCATGTTAATTATAGGTGTACCATTAGTAATACTTGCTTTTAGGATTATGGGTACAAAAAATTCATTAAAAACGTTATTTGGAACAGTTGTGTTTTCAGCTATAGTTCAATTAACAGACCCATTATCAAAGTTAAGATTTACTAATGACTTACTATTATCTTCTATTGCAGGAGGAATCTTAGTTGGTATAGGTTTAGGAATAATGTTTAAGTCAGATGCTTCTACTGGGGGAACAGATTTAATTGCACTCATACTTAGTAAGAAATTCCCAGGTATAAAAGCCACAAAATTTATGTCGTGTCTGGATGGAATGGTGGTTATATCTTCTGGTATAGTAAATCGTAGTTTAGAAACTGCACTTTACTCTGGTATAGCACTTTGTGTATTAATAAAAATAGCAGATATGATAATGGAAGGATTTGACCATTCAAAAGCATTTTTTATTATTTCTGATGAGCCTGAAAGTTTAAGACAGGCTATAACTGAAGAACTTGATAGAGGACTTACTATTCTTGATGGTAAGGGTGGATATACTAGAGAAAATAAAGAAGTTCTATTAGTCGTAGTTTCTAAAAAACAAGAGCTTTATTTAAAGAGATTAGTTAAAAGGACTGACCCTACTGCATTTGTTATTGTTACAGATGTACATGAAGTTCTTGGAGAAGGATTTAAAAATTTAGAGAACTAATAAAAAATTAATACTTTAAAGACATATACTATTTTAGTTAAAATACGATTTATTCAAAGGGAGTGTCTCAAAATGAACTTTTTAGTTCATGAGACACTCTTTTTTATATGAAATCAAATGCATTTTCATTATTTCAACAATGAAAAAAGGCTTATCTCTATTTTAAGACAGCCCCTTTATTGAAATTTGATTTAGAAAACAATCATTACTAAATAATTGGCATAAATATTAAATGATTATATATATTATTTTTTCAATTCATATTGATAACAAGGAATGTTTTTTACAATGTTTCCAGCATGAATTTTTTTGATATATTTTCCTGTGCATTTAAATCCTAATAAATCTAATGATTTTGTAGAATTCTGATTTTCTTCATAGGTTATTGCAATGATTTTATTTAAGTTTAGTTCTCTAAATCCATACTGTATTACTCTCTTGGTTATCTCAGTAGCAAAATCATGTCCCCAATAACTTGGATTTATACATATACCTATTTCTGCTTCTAATGCTTTGGGATTTATATTATTAAACCCCATATTTCCAATAACTTTATTGTCTCTTTTATATACTATAGCAAAGTGACCAATTTTTCCTTTTTTATAAGGATTTAGAAAAAAGGATTTTATAAACTTTCTTGTGTCTTCTAAAGATTTATGCTCATTAAAGGGTAAATGTTTTACTACTATTTTATTCTTATAACAGTCAAAAAAATCTTCAACATCATCTAATGATGCAGGTCTTAATATACAATTTCTAGTTTCTAAGGTTTTCATTTGAGGATATTCAGAATCAGACATTTCTAATCCCCCTTTATACATTAATCTAAATATATTGTTCATATTTAAAATACGATACTAATTATATAAATGTTCTCAAATTAACCTTATTTTTATCTTTAATAAATTAGTTTATTATGTGAATCTTTCAGACTTGCGAACTTATATCTATTTTTTTATATTAATTTAATTGTGAAATATGTATTCTAAATTACATATTACTGGATATCATACTTAAGAATTCTTTTGTTGCTAAGGACAAGGATATATCCTTTAAATGACAGTAACCTACATTTCTCTTAGGTATCGGCTCTTTTATATCCAATTTAAATAATTTTCCACTTTCTAAATAATCTATGCTGAATTCTTCTATAACACAAGATACACCAAGATTTATATACGCAAATTCTAAAAGTAATTCATGAGAACCCAATTCTATATCTGGGTTTAGTTTTATACCTTTTGATAAAAAATATTCATTTACATAAAGTCTTGAATTTGCTTTATTTTCTAGCATTATTAAAGGCAATGTATTTAGTTCTTCTAGGGATATTTTTTTCCCTTTGTATTCTATGTAATCATTTGCACACACAAATATATCATGTATTTCAATACATTCAACAATATTTAGTGCATCATCTTCTATTGGCATGTTTATAATTGCTATATCTATATTACCATCTTTGAGTAAAGATATAAGTTCTCTACTCGTTCTATTTATTGTAGATACATGTATATGTGGGTACTTCTTATGAAAAATTTCTAAATATTTTAATAAGAAAAAACGTGCAGCTGTATCTCCTACTCCTATTTTTAGAGAACCATATTCTAATTTTTTGAATTTATTTATTCTATCCTCTCCTGATGCTATTAACTTTAATGCAGTAGTTACATGCTCACTTAGAATTTCCCCTTCTGGAGTTAATTTTACACCTTTATTATTTCTATAAAACAGTATAGTATCTAATTGTTCCTCTAATTGTTTTATTGACTGACTTACAGCTGGCTGTGACATAAATAATTCTTTAGCAGCAAGAGAAAAACTCTTATTATTTGCAACTGTGTTAAAAACCTTATACAGTTCAAGTTTTATATTCATATATAATTACTCCTTATGTCAAATATTAGTATTATTTATTTTACTTATAATCATATTTGAATTATAATATACATGGTACTAATATGACAATATTAATTCTTTAGGAGGATTTTAGATAATGGATAGATTAGTTGGAACTGTTTCAAGAGGGGTTAGAGCACCTATTATAAGACAGGGAGATGACTTAGTTAAGATAGTTGTTGATTCTGTTTTAAACGCGTCAAAAAGTGAAAATTTTGAAGTTAGAGATAAAGATGTAATTGCTGTTACAGAAGCTGTTGTAGCTAGAGCACAGGGAAATTATGCTCATGTTGACAATATTGCAAAAGATGTAAAAGCTAAATTTGGAGATGATACTGTTGGTGTTATATTCCCAATCTTAAGTAGAAATCGTTTTGCTATATGTTTAAAAGGAATTGCAAAAGGATGTAGAAAAGTTGTATTAATGTTAAGCTACCCTTCTGATGAAGTTGGAAATCATTTAATAAGTATTGATGAACTTGATGATAAGGGAATAAATCCTTGGTCAGATATTTTAACAGAAGAAAAATATAGAGAACTATTTGGATATAACAAGCATACATTTACTGGTGTAGATTATGTAGACTATTATAAGAATTTAATCAAGGATTGTGGTGCAGAAGTAGAAATAATATTTGCAAATAATCCAAAGACTATTCTTGACTATACAACAAGTATTTTAACTTGTGATATACATACAAGACAAAGAACAAAGAGAATTTTAAGACAAAATGGAGCTAAAAAAGTGTATTCACTTGATGATATAATGACAGCAAGTGTAGATGGTAGTGGGTACAATGACCAATATGGGCTTTTAGGTTCAAACAAAGCTACAGAAGAAACAGTAAAATTATTCCCTATAAATTGTGATGAAGTTGTAAACAAAATCCAAGGTGATATAAAAGAAATCACAGGGAAAAATGTGGAAGTAATGGTTTATGGAGATGGAGCTTTTAAAGACCCCGTAGGTAAAATCTGGGAGTTAGCTGACCCAGTAGTATCTCCTGCTTACACAAAAGGTCTAGAAGGAACTCCAAACGAAGTAAAATTAAAATACTTAGCAGATAATGATTTTGCTGACTTATCTGGTGATGAGTTAAAAGAAGCAATTTCAAAATACATAGTTGAAAAAGATAATAAATCTGATGATTTAACAGGAAACATGGTTTCTCAAGGTACTACTCCAAGAAGATTAACAGACCTTATAGGTTCTTTGGCAGATTTAACATCTGGAAGTGGAGATAAGGGTACTCCTATTATTTACATACAAGGATATTTCGATAACTATACAAAATAGTATACTTTAATGAGATTTAAATTTTTTAGATTGAATGGATTAACCTAAAAATTTATTAAACCCTCGTAATAGATATAACTTGAAAAGTCGTATCTATTATGAGGGTTCTTTAATGTTCACAGATAAGAAATATTATAATCAATCATGTAGTTATTTATATATTCCTTAATTTAATTACACTTAAATTGAAAATATAACGTTGTTCTTATATAATTAAATTATACAACAATAATGTTATATTTTTTAAATATATTTTTACTAGGGGGAATAAAATTGAAAAGGGTTGATGAGAGAAATACTATGTTTGCAAGAGCAAATTATAAAAAAGATAGTACTGCTTATAATGACTATTATAAGAAAAATCCTGACAAAAAAGAAATTGATGATAGTATAAGAAATAGACCAAATTTATGTAGTGAAGGAACCATGACTTACAATGAATTAAATTCTCCAATGGCAAGTAGTGCATTTGATTTTTTATCTGACATCAAATCTTTATGTGAAGGAAAAGTTTCTGATACTAAAGTAGATGTAGACGCAAAATCAATGACAAAAAAAATAAAGGGTCTTGCAAAACAGTATGGGGCTTCTGTAGTTGGTATAACTAAATTAAAAGACTATCATATTTATACAAATAGGGGTAGACATGAAGAAAATTATGGTGAAGAAGTTAATCTAACTCATAAGTACGCCATTGTATTTGGATGTGAGATGGATAAAGAAATGATAAATAGAGCCCCAATGATATGTGAAGTTATAGAAACGTCAAAATGCTATGTGGATGCATCTATTGTTGGCATGATTTTAAGTTATTATATAAGAAACTTGGGATATGATGCTAGAAATCATATGGATGCTAATTATTTAGTAATGCCTGTTTTTATAGCTCGCGATGCTGGCTTGGGGGATATAGGAAGAAATGCTATACTTACAAATAAAGATTATGGCTCTAGACTTCGATTAGGAGTTGTTACTACAGATATTCCTCTTTTAGAAGATGAATATATTGATTTTGGACTAGAAGATTTTTGTAAAGTCTGTAAAAAATGTTCTTTTAACTGTCCTTCTCATTCACTTTCTAATGATATTAAAATTGGCGATGATGGAAAATATAATTGGGTAATTGAACATGAGACATGCTATATTAAATGGAGATATTTAGGTACAGATTGTGGTATGTGCATATCTGCATGCCCATTTAGCCAAAATCTTGAAACTATAAAAAATACTACTTCTTTTAAGGGCAATAATGAGCTTATCCAAAAAGCTTTAGATGAATATACTTCAAAATTTGGTAAAAGAATATTCATACCTGGAAACCCGTCTTGGCTGAAATAATTTTATTTAATAAAGAATCTGTCCTATGATAATAAATTCTAGGACAGATTCTTTATTAAATATGTGAATTGTTAAATTTTTTCTTACTTATAACAATTCAGCAATATTTTTAATTGACATCATAAAATATCAAACTAAAAGGAATAACTGTATGGAAAAAATATTAGTGGTGGAAGACGATTCTATATTAAACAAAACTCTATCATATAACCTAATTGAAGATGGTAGTCACTTCAAAATTTACAGCTACATCTGCATTAAAGTCTATTATTGAATGTGAATTTGATTTAATTATTTTAGATATTAATTTGCCAGACAAAAGCGGATTTGAATTATGTAAGGAAATCAAGGAAAATTGAGATATACCAATAATTTTTTGACTGCTAATGATATGGAATGTGATATAATTAAAGGCTACGAATTTGGAGCTTTAGATTATATAACAAAACCATTTAATATCAATGTATTCAAACAGAAAATAAAAGCTTTTTTAAATCATCTTACGACAAAAACAAAACAAGATTGCTACAGTGATGGATATCTTGAAATCAACTTCTCTGAGTTTTCTGCAAACATAAATTCACTCTACCTTTCAATAACTCTTATAAATTTCCAACTTCATAATTGTTTATAAATTATCAATATCAGTTAAAACTAGTATATAACATGCAAATTATATAAACAATAAATTAAATTGTTTATATCTTGAAGCAAGCAAAAGCGCCAATTCTCCACCCTTTGATGTTCCATGTACAAATATTTCTTTAGTGTTAGTAATTTCATTTTCACTAATCCACTTAAACACTTTTTCAAAATATTCTAATGGAACTTCTTCTAAAGTTTTATAAGTACCTTCTATAGGTTCAACCGAATCTAAATCTACTTCTCCTTTTTCACTTGAATAAAATACTCCATACGATGAAAACTCTTCTCCTTTGCACCATGGAAATTCCATTTTCAGACTTACTTTAAGCTTAGTATTTGGAGTTAAATCTGAAACCATAACCTTAAGTCTTTCATCTACAAATGATTCTACATTGTATACACTTATTTTCATAATTAATTTCTCCTTATAATTATTTGTACTTTATATATAAAACAATTTTATCCAATACAATATAAATAAATTATCAAATTAAGACATCATATTGACTTTTTTATTATAACAACGCATTTTATATTTGTCAATATATTGTCTTTTATATTTTTAAATTACGTTTAAGATGCTCTATTTATTTAAAGTTATCCAAAATAAAAAACCACTCATTTTAAGAATGGTTTTTAACATATACTATTTTATTAATAAGGATATTTTTTTATTTAGACTTATATAATAGAATATCTTTTATTTAATATTTATGCATTTGCAAAAGTATATATAGCATTAACTCTTGCTACATATAAATTCTCATCACTGCATCCAATATATTTAGCATATTTTTCTATCTTTTCTTTTGCATTTTCAACATCAATTTCATCGTTCTCCATTAGCTCATTTATATAAATATCCATTAGTGAGGCTTTATAATCTTTTATATCATAACCCAAAAATTCAGTTAGTCTTTCAATTTCCTTACTAAAATCTCCATCTTCTTTTACTAAAAATTCGTATACATCTTCTCTATATGGATTTAAAGTTATTATTTGTTTTACAACTTTACATTCATCAGCTTTCCCAATAAAACCATCTTTATAATTATTAAATAAGGCATTAGATTTTTTTATAGATTCTTCATCAATATAAGAATGTACCTCAGTTATTCGATTTTCTATAAGTGCATCCACGACAGCATAGTGAATTTTAAAACAATCATTGTATAAATAATTGCTCATTTTTTTTACTGTTGATTCTATTTCTAAAAAACTAGCATTACCATTTTTTTTGTTTTTATTTGGTATAATAAAAGTTTTATTCAAGTTATTAAAAAGTCGCTTAAAATCTAAATATTTTTCACAATAAACACTTTTAAAGGTATCGATATCTATAGTTATAATTCCAAAACTCACTATAGTCTCAATTCCTTTCTTAAAAGATTCCTCTATATATTTTTCTCCTAAACTTAAACCTCTATCTGATATTTGCTTTAGATTTTGAAAATTATTCAAACAATCTCTCTCAAAGTTCTTAGAAATTTCTAAAGCATATAATTTAAAGATTTTCCTTATCTTATTATAATTATTTTTTGTATCATCAAATCTGATAATAGCTCCATTTACATCAAAGGTAATCATTGAGTTTTAACCTCCCCATTAGTTTCATCAATAAAATAAATTTAATATAAACTTTATAATCATAATATTAAACTTATTTATACTATAATTATTAATTTGATGATAAAAGCTATTTTCCTTCTAAATAAAAAATTTGTCTAATGTTTTTAAAAAAATTAGACAAATCTTAGATTATTATTATTTAAATTGCTCCAAACACTCCAAATAATATTGGTATAAATATAGCTGGCAACAAATTTGCTACTTTTATATTTGTGAGTTTAAGTACATTTAAACCAAGACCTATAATCAATAAACTTCCAGCGGCTGTCATTTCTGTAACTACAGGGTCACTTAAGAATCCATTTAAAAATGATGCTCCCATACATATGATACCTTCATACAAAAATACAGATATTGCAGAAAACATTACACCTATACCTAAAGAAGCAGTAAATATAATTGAAGCTATGCCATCTATGACAGATTTTACAAATAAAGTATCATGACTCCCTGTAAGACCGCTTTCTAGTGAGCCAACTACTGCCATAGCTCCTATACAGAATAATAAACTAGATGATATAAAACCTTCTGCGATAGAATCTTTTTTATTTCCTTTAGAAAATTTACTTTGTAAAAAAGCACCTAATTTATTTACCCATTTGTCAATATCTATTAATTCTCCTATCAAAGCACCTACAGCTATAGATATTATTGTTACTAATGTATTTTTTCCTTCCAATGCTCCTGATATACCAATATACAATACACATAAGGCAATTCCATTCATTATAGTATCACTTACTCTTTGAGGCAAGCCACCTTTAATTATAAGACCTACTATACATCCACCTGCAATTGCTAAACTATTTGCTATTACTCCAAACATTTTTTCTCCCCTCGATTAGCTAATTAAAATTTACTCCAGTTATAAAAATTTAAACATCAATACTTTGTAGTGGATATTTTAAATATTCCAAAAATTCTTCAAAACCTTTTCTAGATATATTTACAGTTTTGGTATTTATGTTAGGATGAAAATTTAAGTAATCTTCTTTAATTACATCCTTGTCTATGTAAAGCTCAACTTTTCTTTCTGTATCATTTATCAATGAAAAAGGATTTACACTTCCAGGAAGAAGTTTAAGTACATTGTATAATCTTTCAGGTGAAGCAAATGATAATTTAGAACTTCCTATTTTATCTTTAAGCGAGTTTAAATCAACCTGTTTTTCTCCTTTAACCACAATAAGATAATATTTATTTCCTTTAGCATTTCTCAAAAATAAATTTTTACAGTGACATCCTTTTGCTATTCCATCTAAAATTACTAACTGATCTGCTGTATATACGGCTTCATGTTCTATTACATCATATTCAATATTTAACTTATCCAAAACATTGTATATTTTAGTTTCATTCATTCTCACTTCATTTTCATCTTGTTCTTTAATAATTTTATTTTTCAAACCACTCATGTTATTCTTTTCTCCTTAATCACTTCTTAATCTTATACCTCTATATTATGAGATATTATTCTACTATAGCTATAGCTCTTACTGGAGCTCCATCAGCATCATTATACTTAAATGGTGCTGCTATAAATAGGAATTTTTCTGGAACATTTTCTAAATTAGTAAGATTTTCTATGATTATTTTACCTTTCTCAAATAAAATATGATGTACTTCAAAAACTGATGTGTCATATCTATCCACTGATAACATGTCTATTCCTATACCTTTTATATTAGTATCAGCTATATAATTTGCAGCTTCTTCTGTTAATGTAGGATAGCCTACATAGTACTGCTTTTTATCCCAAAACTTTGACCAACCAGATTTAAATATTATAAAATCACTACTTTTTATTTCATCTTCATATTTTTTTAGATATTCTAATTCTATATTCTTATTTCCCCTTTCAAGTTCCAATACATAAGCTTTCCCAACAAAATTTTCTATATCTAATTTATCTAGGGTCTCACCTTTGGTATACATATGCCTTGGTGAATCCATATGAGTTCCATTGTGAGAAAATACACTAATTAGTGTTTCTTGATAACCATTTTCTTCAATAATAGCTACTTTCTTGATATCTGGTCTATTAGGCTCTGCATATACAGGCATGTCATTATGAGTCACATGAGTTAAATCAAAAACCTTCATCTTTATATACCCCCTATGTTTTTATTTTCTATTATATACCTAAATTCATTTTATTTCTATCAGATTTTATTCCATTATATACCATACTAATATATATTTTTTATAAACTTCAAGGGGTTTACAGAAAAATCTTGAAAAGAATTGTCAGTAAATACAACATCTTCGCCTAAAAAACGTTTGTATCTGCCCTCTTCTTTCTTTAAAGTAATTCTCTGTTTTTTTGAATGATTGTTAAAGACCATTATCTTAAGTGGAGATTTTTTTCTATTAGTCTGAACTCTTTTTAACATATACTTTATGTGCATATCAGCTTCTGGAAATGAATATCCACAGAATATTAAAAGGTTCGTATCTCTTAAAGTTTTTTCTGTTTCATTCCAAACATTGCTTAAAAATATGTTGGACATATTCTTAAAATATGTTGGTGGCACTATAATAGGTTCTGTTAATTCACCACACTCTAAACATTTTGTCTCTGAACTATTTTCAATAAGTTTCATGACACCGCCTTCATGTGGTGTAAGAGTTACACTATTACAAATAGGGCAATAAAGCCAATTTAATGACCCATGTATCTTATATAATTTTATTAAAGGTTCTTTTGGTTTTCTCCAATTTAACTCTTCTTTAAAATTTGTAAACTCCACACCATAATCAAGCATAATTGGCAAATCATTCTTATCTCTTAAGCCAGTAACTGTATTGTCTATATGTATATCATAATTTGCACTAATAAAAGTGGTATCAAGAAGCAAATCACTTTCCAAAAGATTTTCAACCAAAAGTTTATGATATTTATTATCTGTTCTAGATGTATTATGAATTGCTTCAGCCATTAATAGTATTAAATATTGTCTTAAAAAACGTATACTATCACTTCTGTTATTTAGATTTTCTAGTCCAAAATTTCTAAATGCTTCTTTTCGTTGTTCTGCTAAATCTAAAAGCCCTAAAACTTCTTCAAAGGTAGGAAAATTTGCATTATCTATATTATCTTTTAGTATATCAATTTTGAACATCTGTTTAAAGAAAATATACAACTCTCTATTCATATTGGTATTATAGTTTGTAGGATTTAGCTTTTTAAAATATTCGCTAAACAGTTCATTTTGAATAGGTAGGTTTTCCGCTGCTGAAGCTCCTGCTCCCAAAAATATTGCTATTTTCATATAGTTCCTCCTAATATAAATATTACTACTATTTTTATATTCATTAAATATTCATATCATTTATTTTATGATACAACAATAAAGCTGTCTCTTACTAGAAAAAATCCTATTACAAGACAGCCTTATATTATATTAAATCTTTAATAATTCATAAATAGAAAGAGCATATATTTGAGCAGCCTTTACAATATCCTCTACTATTAAATATTCATTAGCTTGATGTTCTGTTTCTGGTTTTCCTGGGAAAATAGCTCCAAATGCAACACAATTATCTAAAGCTCTTGCATAAGTTGCTCCTCCAGATGAAAGTGGTGTTCCATCAAGACCAGTCTCTTCTTCATATACTTTTCTAAGTGTTTTAACAAGAAGTGTATCTTCTGGAACATAGATTGAATCCAAGAAATCATACTCTTCATAATTTAAATGGTATTTATCTGTCATTTTCTTTAATTCTTTTACAAAGTCTTCTTTTTTGTATGTTACTGGTATTCTTACATCTATTCCTGCAAATTCTCTTTCATTGTCAATAGTTACTCTACCTATATTTACTGTTAGTTTGCCTGATACATCATCCTTACAATTAGGAATTATATTATTTCCATTAGCATCTTCTCCAATAACTTCTGCTAAAAACTTAATTATATTAGAATCTATTCCTATATTATTAAGGGCTATACAAAGTCTAGCCACTGCATTTATACCAGTATCGCTTGCTGCTGAATGGACGCTTTTTCCCATTATACAGATTTTATTTCCTTCAACAGTATATTCAAAGTTTAATTTATCAAGTTCTTTTTTTAATTTGTCAGAGTATTTTCCAATATAAATTGCCTTTCCTGGAACTGCATTTAGAGCTTTTCCAACTGATAATTCTATATCACTTTTGCTATCACAAGTCAAATGAACTTGTAAAAGACCTTTTTCTGCATTTGTTATTGGGAATCTAGAATCTGGAGTAAATCCATAGTTTGGTATTTCTTCATTATTTTCTTTATATTTATTTATACATCTCCAAAGATTTTCTTCATCAGCACCAAAAATGAATCTTATTCTCTTATTAAAGTCTACATTTAAATCCATAAGAGCTTTTACTGCATAAATTGCTGATATTGTAGGTCCTTTATCATCTTGTGTCCCTCTTCCATACAATTTACCATCTTCTAAAACGGCTTCAAATGGAGGATTATTCCAGCTTTCTAAATCACCTTCTGGAACTACATCAACATGACCAAGTATACCTATCATTTTTTCACCTTGTCCTATTTCTGCATATCCATAATATCCATCTTTATATACAGTCTTAAACCCTAGAGATTTACATAAGTCTAAAATACCTCTTAAAGCTTTATCTACATTTTCACCAAATGGACAATTTTCAGTTGCTTCAGATATAACACTAGGTATTTTTACACTTTCTTGTATTGAAGAAATCATTTCATCTTGTAGAGAATTTACTTTTTCTTTAATTTGCTCTTTCATATTATCACCCTTCAATTTTCATCATAGTATACTAATAAATATTTTGACCTTTTAAAAAAAATATATGCTTATTTTTTCAGTTTTTTTATAAATTCAATTGCTTTTAAAGTACCCATTTTTGAATGGTCAAATGTAAGTCCACCTTGGAAATAAACATTATAAGGAGGTCTTATTGGAGCATCTGCACTTAACTCTATAGAAGAACCTTGTATAAAAGCTCCTGCTGCCATTATGACTTCACTTTCATATCCAGGCATATCCCAAGGAACAGGTTTTACATAAGAATCAACTGGTGCAGCTTCTTGTATACCTTCACAAAAGCTTATTACTTCATCAGCACTATTAAGTCTAATACATTGAATAATATCACTTCTCAAATCATCGTGTTTTGGTAATACATCATAACCTAATTTTTCAAAAGCTCTTGAACAAAAGATAGCTCCCATTACAGCTTGAGATACTATATAAGGTGCTAAGAAGAATCCTTGAAGTACATTTCTAGTAGTCCCAAAAGTAAGACCACATTCTTTTCCTATTCCAGGGGAAGTCATTCTATAAGATATAAGTTCAATTAAATCTTTTTTACCAGCTATATATCCCCCTGTTAATGCAAGTCCACCACCAGGATTTTTTATTAAAGAACCAGCCATAACATCTGCTCCAACATCAGTAGGCTCTTTAGTATCTAAAAACTCGCCATAACAATTATCAACCATTACTATAGCTTCTGGTTTAACAGATTTTATTACATCTATAGCTTCTTTTATGTCACTAATTGAAAGCGATTTTCTCCAAGAATACCCTTTTGACCTTTGTATCATAACAAGTTTGGTTTTATCATTTATTTTATTTTTAATTCCTTCTAAATCTATATTTCCATCTTCTAAAAAATCCACATCATCATATGTAACACCATACTCTTTTAATGAACCTTTTTCTTCTCTTATACCTATAACGCCTTCTAAAGTATCATATGGTCTACCAGTAACAGATAAAATTTCATCTCCTGGTCTGACTATTCCTTGTATACATAAAGTAAGTGCATGTGTCCCATTTACAATTATAGGTCTTACAAGAGCATCTTCTGTATTAAAAACTTTAGAATAAATTTCTTCTATTTTTTCACGACCAATATCATTATATCCATATCCTGTAGTCCAGTTAAAGTGCATGTCACTTAACTTAGATTCTTGCATAGCTTTTAAAACTTTATATTGATTGTATTCTCTTATTTCTTTTATTTCTTCAAACTTATCTTTTATGTCTTCCATTATTTCTTGTGATAGTTTAAAAGTATCATCATCTATTCCATAGTAGTCTTTTAATAATTCCCTTGTCTCATTAAGCATTTTATCACCTGTCTTTTTATTATTTTATCTAAACATGTAAAGGAGACTATTTTACTAAAACAAATAAATCATAGTTTATAAGTTAGTATAAGTCTCCTCTCAATCATCTTAAATTAAATTAGTTATTTATCTGTTGTTATTATTGTTGTTGTTTTGATTTTGATTTGTTAGATTAATATACTTTCCAGGTTGTATAGTCGACACAGCATGTTTATAAATCATATTTTGTTGTCTATTATCACCTTCTATTAATATTATATAGCTATCAAATCCTTTTACAAGCCCTTTAACTTGCACTCCATTGACTAAATATATAGTAACAGGTATCCTTTCTTTCCTTGCATTATTTAAAAACAAATCTTGTAAATTTAAAACTGTATTTTTCATTAGATTTGTACCCTCCCAAGATTAAATTGAACTTCTAAAATATTCCTATCTTATATTCTATATAAGTTATGATAAATTTTCAATATTAAGTTGTATACTTAAAAAATTATATATTATTTTATAGAATCTTTAATATATAAGATTATTTCATTTTTTAATTTGTCTATACTTTCATATTTGTCTAAATCAAACCATTTTGCTGTTTCATATCTTTTAAACCAAGTTATCTGACGCTTTGCATACCTTCTAGAATCTCTTTTTATTATTTCAATAGCTTCTTCGTATGTATATTCTCCATCTAAATACTTTAATATCTCTTTATAACCTATGCCTTGCATTGATATCATATCTTTTTTAAATCCCATACTTAGAAGTTTTTTTACCTCTTCAACTAATCCATTTTTAAGCATAATATCAACTCTCATATTTATTCTTTCATATAAATGTTCTCTGTCTCTATTAAGAACTATTATTATTGGTTGATATTCTTCATTAAATTTTAAATCACTTGAAAAATCATTCATTTTCTTACCGCTTAGACAAACTTCAAGAGCCCTTATGACTCTCTTAGTATTGTTTTTATGAATTCTATTAGCAGCTTTTTCATCAAGTTCTTTTAGCCTGTTGTGCATATAATCTATTCCTTTTTCAGCAAGCTGATTTTGAAGTTCTTCCCTTAATTCATTATTGGCATCAGATTTTGCAAAGTCCATATTATATATTAAAGAATTTAGATAAAGACCTGTACCTCCAGTTACTAAAACACATTTTCCCTTTTCATTTATTTCATATATATATTTTTTTGCTCTTTGTTGAAACTCTGAGACTGAAAATGGATAGTCAGGTTTAACTTCATCTATAAGGTAATGCTTTACTCCTTGCATCTCTTCCTCTGTAACTTTTGCACTTCCAACATCCATATATTTATATATTTGCATAGAATCAGCTGAAATTATCTCTGCATTCATATCTTTTGCTAATTTTATTGATAAATCTGTCTTTCCAACAGCAGTTGGACCTGTAAGTATTATAAGTGGTATATTTTTCATAACATTCCTTTCCATATATTCTAAATATCCAAATATTTTACATAATTCTTTTAAACATTTTTTCTATTTCCATCTTAGATATTTCAACCATTATAGGTCTCCCATGAGGACATGTAAATGGATTCTCACACTTCTCTAGCTGTTCTAATAGACTTTTTATTTCAATATCATATATTTTATCATTTGCTTTTATAGCAGACCTACATGCCATAGATGCAAACCT
Source organism: Clostridioides sp. ZZV14-6345 (assembly GCF_020657775.1). Lineage (NCBI taxonomy): Bacteria > Bacillati > Bacillota > Clostridia > Peptostreptococcales > Peptostreptococcaceae > Clostridioides > Clostridioides sp. ZZV14-6345. The sequence continues at coordinate 18,659 of NZ_JAGWCX010000055.1, forward strand.
CTCTCCTTTCAAATCATAATTGCTTGTAATCTCTTCTATATTATCAATTATTTGAAGTATAAATTTTTCAGTTTCAGGTACTCCAAATATAGTAGGAACACATCTTACCATTATATGAGTATTACCAAAAACTTCTAATTCAAAACCAAATTTCATAAATAGTTCTAAATTATTTTCAATTTGAAGCATATCTACATTTGATACTTCAATCACCACTGGGTCTAAAAGTATTTGCATATTGATATCCTGTCTATAGAACTTTTTCATATATCTTTCATATAATATTCTTTCATGTGCAGCGTGTTGGTCCAATAAATACATAGAATCATTTTTACTCAAAATTATATAAGTATTAAATACAACTCCAATTACAGAATATCCATATAAAGAAAACTTCCGTTTTGAACTACATAAGTACTCTTCTTCACTATCTCTAATACTATCTCCCAAATAATAATTTCCTTCATTCCTAGTTTTATCAACTTGAAATTCTTCTTGTATATTGTCATTTACGCTATCTTCACTCAGATAATTAGTATTTTTCATTTCGTCTTCTATACTTGCATTTAAGACTTCACTTACAGATTGAAATTCATTTATTGGTTTTTCACTTAATAAAGTCACAACTTCGATAACTTCATCCTTACCTTTAGTCATATTGTTATTTTGGGGATTAGATTCTAATAAATTATTATTTCTTAATTCATAGTCTGTACTTTTTTCTCTATTGTTAATAGCGATTCTAGGCTGTGTTTTTTTATCAGTATAAGTAGCATATTTCCCAATAAGATTTGAGTGTATTAATTTAACCTTTAAAAAATCCCTAAGTTCTATATACACTTCTTGTTCTTTTTCAAATTTAATTTCAAGTTTATTGGGATGTATATTTACATCTATACATGATGGGTCTACTTCTATATTTAAGAAGCAAATTGCATGTTTACCTATTGGAATTATAGACTTATAACTTTCTGTTATTGCATCTATGATTATTTTACTTTTTACAAATCTTTTATTTATGTAGATATGTTGTAAATTTTTATTAGAACGGTATATATTGTTATTACCTATATATCCATTCATTTTAAAGTGGTTACATTTAAATTCCACATCTATTATATTTTCCGTTATTTCTTTTCCATATATACTTCTAATAGTGTTTACAAGCTTTCCATCTCCTGGAGTATTTAGCATCTGTTTATTGTTATTTGTATATTTAAATTGAATACTTGGATTACCTATTGCAAGTTTATTTATCAAATCACTTATATTTATAGTTTCTGCATGAGTAGATTTTAAAAATTTCTGTCTTGCTGGTGTATTAAAGAAAATGTCCTTTATAATGATTGTAGTCCCATTAGTAGAGCCTATTGGCTCTTTTGATATTATTTTGCCACCTTCAACGTATATTTTTGTTCCTATTATTTCATCTCTGGTTTTAGTAGTCATTTCTAATTTTGATACAGCTGAAATAGATGCCAATGCTTCTCCTCTAAAACCAAGAGAGTATAAATCATATAAATCATCAATTTTTTTAATTTTACTAGTAGCATGTCTTAAAAACGATTTTTCAACTTCACTTGAAGGTATTCCTATTCCATTATCTGTAATCTTAATTAAACTTTTTCCTCCATCAACTATATCTATAGAAATTTTATTTGCACCTGCATCAATAGAGTTTTCAATGAGTTCTTTCACTACCGAAGAAGGTCTTTCTACAACTTCACCAGCTGCTATCTTGTTTATAGTCAAATCATCTAGGATGTTAATTATATTTTTCATTTTTACACCTCTAAGATTTTATTTCTTTTGCCTTTTTTTGAAGATTATAAAGAGAATTTATAGCATCTAATGGAGTCATATTTAAAATATCTAGATTTAGAATCTCTTCTGATAATATGTCTCTATTTACACTATCAAAAGATATTTGGGTTAATGCTACTTCTTTTACAGAATCCTCTTTAATAGTTTTCTCTTTATCATCTTTTTGCTTCATTAAATCAATTTCATCATTTAATACTTTGAATTTAGAATTTAACTTATCATAATCCTTCTTTATATGCTTATAGTCTTTTACTATAAGTTCGTGTTCTATTTTTAGAGATTCATATTTATTCTTAAAATTACTTTGATTTACTTTAAGTAATTCTTCATCTAAATTACTATTAATTATATTAGTCTTTTCTTTATCTCCATTTATTGCAACACTGTTGTAGACATGATTTTTTTCCAAATCTTTAAGTATATATTTTGCTCTTTCTATAACTTCATCTGGTAATTTAGCTAATTTAGCAACATATATTCCATAACTCTTATCTGCTCCTTGAGGAATTATTTTTCTTAAAAATATTATTCCTTCTCCATCTTCTTTAACTGCTATTGAATAATTTTTAACTTCTTTAAATTCTTCTTCTAAATCAGTAAGTTCATGGTAATGTGTTGCAAATAATGTCTTACATCTAATATTCTTTTGAATATATTCCACTATTGACCATGCTAAACTTATACCATCATAGGTGCTAGTTCCACGCCCTATTTCATCTAATATAACTAAACTTCTCTCTGTTGCATTTTTTAGTATAAGAGACACTTCGTTCATCTCTACCATAAAAGTAGATTGACCTTGAGATAAATCGTCACTAGCCCCAACTCTTGTAAATATTCTATCTAGTATTGGAATATCAGCGTACTCTGCTGGTACAAATGAACCTATATGCGCCATAAGAGCTATTATAGCAGTTTGTCTCATATATGTTGATTTACCAGACATATTAGGACCAGTTATTATGTTAATAATATTTTCTCCACGATTTAAATAGGTATCGTTTGGAACGAAATTTTCCTCACCTACTATATTTTCGACAACTGGATGTCTACCATTTCTTATATCAAGTTTATTATTTTCATTTATCGCTGGTTTTACATAGTTATTTATGTGTGCAACTGTTGCAAGAGATACAAAAACATCTATATTAGCTATAGTTTTAGCTACTTTTTGTATTCTGTCTATGTTTTTGTATATAGTATCTCTTATTCCTACAAATATTTCGTATTCTAAAGATTTAATTTTTTCCTCAGCATGTAATATTTTTTCTTCTATTTCCTTTAGTTCTGGAGTTATATATCTTTCTGCATTACTAAGTGTTTGTTTTCTTATATATGTTTCATCTAACTTTGCCTGTTTAAAATTGGCTTTTGTTATTTCTATATAATATCCAAACACTTTGTTAAATCCTATTTTTAACGATTTAACTCCTGTTTTTTCTCTTTCCCTGTTTTCTATTTCTTTTACGAGAAATGCTCCATTTTTAGAAATATCTCTTAATTCCTTAAGTTCATCACTAAAATCTGATTTAATTATGTTTCCATCTTTTATGGTTATTGTAGGTTCTTCTAGAATAGCTTCATCTATTAAATTGTATATATCGTCCAATTTATCCATTTCTGAAACATACTCTTTTAGTATTTTTGCATTTGATAAATCTATTGTATCTTTTAAATTAGGTAACTTTTCTACAGAATTTTTTAAGTGAATTAACTCTTTTGGTGTTACTCTTTCAAATGCTATCTTTCCACATATTCTTTCTATATCGTATATATTTTTAAGTATATCGTTTAGGTCTTCTCTTAATATAAAATCATCTTTTATTTCTTCTATTACATCCAATCTATTTTCAATTTTAGATTTGTTTATCAAAGGTTCTTCTACATATTTTCTTAGAAGTCTACCTCCCATTGCTGTAGAAGTTTTATCAAGGACATGCAATAATGAACCTTTTTTCTTATTACCTCTTATAGTTTGAGTAAGTTCTAAATTAGTCCTAGTAAACATATCTAAAACCATATATTCTGATGAATTGTATATATTTATATTATTAATGTTAGATGTTATTTGTTTTTGAGTATTGTATATATAATTCAGAAGAATTGATAAGCTTGACTTTATGAGACCTTTGTCATCAAACTTTAGTTTTTGTAGATAAACATCTGGAAAATATTCTCTTAATATGTTTATATCCAAATAGTTATCGCTAAAACTTTCATTTATGTATATATTACTTACAGTAGCTATATCTCTAAGCTTTTCTATAAAGTCTAAATCATTTATAATTATTTCTGTTGGATGGATTTTTGCAATTTCTTCAATTACTTTATCTTCATTTAGACATGTTGCATTAGTTTCTCCTGTACTTATGTCAACATAAGTTAGACCTATGTTAGCACCATCCTTATACAAAGATAACAAATAATTATTCTTTTTATTTTCAAGTAAATTTCCATCTAAAACTGTTCCAGGAGTGATTACTCTTATAACTTCTCTTCTAACAATTCCTTTTGCAGTAGATGGGTCTTCCATTTGTTCACCTATTGCTACTTTATATCCATTTTCAACTAATTTTGATATATATGAATTGGCTGAGTGGAAAGGCACACCACACATAGGAGCACGTTCTTCTAAACCACAAGCTTTTCCTGTTAATGCTATTTCAAGAGCTTTTGAAGCTACTAATGCATCCTCAAAAAACATTTCATAAAAATCTCCCAATCTAAAAAACAGTATACAATCTTTATATCTATTTTTTACTTCAAGGTACTGTTTCATCATAGGAGTTAATTTATTCATATCTATTTGCATTATCAAACCTCCTTCTTTTCTAATTAAATATTATATCATAGTAGGTGATTATTATTAACATAATATATAAAATTTTGACATATAACTAAAAACAATCCAAAATGTATACTCACATTTTGGATTGATAAGTTTAATACTTATTAAATAAAAATATATATAATTTTTACAATAAAGATATTATTTCTTTTTTAAGTTTAATGATATTTTCAAGGTTATTTTCATTTAAATTTCTACTATCTATAATAAATTCTTTTTTTACTATTGATGGTTTTTTTGAGATAACATAAATTCTGTTTGATAGCATTATAGCTTCATCAATATCATGAGTTATAAGAAGTATCGTTGAATTTACTTTTTTCTTAACATCTAAAAGCCAATTTTGCATAGATGTTTTTGTTAATGAATCGAGTGCTCCAAAAGGTTCATCCAAAAGCATTATGTCATTAGAATTTACAAAAGTTCTCAAGAAATTAGCTCTCTGTCTCATCCCTCCAGAAAGTTCTGATGGATATTTATCTTCATATCCATTTAATCCAAATACCTCAAAATAAGGTTTTACCATTAACCTAGATTTGCTCTTTTTTTCTTTTTTTAAGACTAATGGTAATGAAACATTATCTATTATAGTTTTATATGGCAAGAGCAAGTCTTTTTGGTACATATAGCTGTATTTACCATTTATATCTACTTTTCCACTATTATAATCTGTAAGTTTAGTTATAATATTAAATATAGTACTTTTTCCACATCCACTTGGTCCTAATATAGAAACAAATTCACCTTCATAAACACCAATACTTATATCTTTTAAAACTTCAATATCTTTATATGTTTTTGATACATTTTGTATAGATATTTTTACTTTTTTATTGTGGTAAGAATTCATTTGTGTAAGCATCACTTGCCTTCATATCCTTATCTATTAATTTATATTCTTTTAAGAATGATGTATAGTTATTCCATACACTATCTTTCATTTCTCCCCATCTTGGTGCATCATCTTTATATTTGCTTGCTAAATATTCTTGACTCTTCAATGCTAGTTTTTCATCTACTTCTGGTGCATGCTTTACTAAAATTTTTGCTGCATCTTCTGGATTTTTCATTGCATATTCATAACCTTTTGTTGTAGCCTTTAAGAACTTTTTAGCAATCTCTGGATTATCCTTAAGTACAGTTTCATTAGAAATTATAAGTGGTGTATAATAATCTAATCTATCATCCAAATCTTTTACTGGTATAAAGTTTAAATCATATCCAATTAAATTAGCCTTAACTGCATCCCAACCTTCAAATATCCATGCAAAATCTACAGTTTTCATAGCTGCAAAGAAATCATCTTGACCAGTATTGACTATTTTTAACTTATTAAAATCAGCTCCATTTTTCTTCATAACCGCTTTAAAAACAGCTTCTTCTGATGGAGAACCCCAACCACCATAAGTTTTTCCTTCAAAATCCTTAGCTGTAGTTATATTTTTTTCTTTTGGTGATGCAAACCCAGAAGTATTATGTTGTATAACAGCAGCTACAGTTTTTATTGGAAGTGGGTCTTCACTAGTCTTTGCATAAGTAACTTGTTCTTGATAACTTATGCCAAAGTCAGCTTTACCTGTTGCTACTAAAGTCTCAGCTCCACTTTCAGGCGGTTGTACTATTTCAACGTCTAAACCTTCGTCTTTATAATAACCTTTATCAAGTGCTACAAATAATCCAGTATGATTTGTATTCGGCGTCCAATCAAGTACCATAGTTACTTTTTTAGAAGAAGTATCTTTATCATTATTTTTGTCTTTATTATTACTATTTGAAGAACATCCAGTTATTGTTGTCAATGTAAAAACACTTACTAAACCTAATATTCCTAATTTTTTAAAATTCATAATTGCCTCCCTCAAATACATTTAATCTGCTAATCTATGTCTTATAACCATTTTCTTTACAGCCTGTACAATTCCTACAAATATTAAACTAAATATAACTACTAATATAGTAGATGCAAATACTTTGTCAAGTGCATATGCACTTTTTGACCTAAGCATATAGACACCAAGACCTTTCGTTCCGCCTAACCATTCTGCAACAGTTGCTGCCATTACAGCATAAGTTGCAGATATTTTAAGTCCAGAAAAAAATTTATCCATTGACATAGGAAATTTAAGATGAATGAATGTATTAACTTTATTTGAATTCATAGTCTTAAATAAATTTAAATAATCCTTATCAATATTTTCAATACCATCTACAAAACTTATTAATATAGGAAAAAAACAAGTAAGTGTCACCATCAATACTTTTGGCATTGTCCCAAATCCAAACCATATCATAAAAAGTGGAGCTATAATTATTGTAGGTATCATCTGAGTAACCAACATAATAGGATAAACACATTTTTTTATTATTGACACAAAGTCCATCAATACTCCAATTAACAATGATATTATAATTGCAACTATAAAACCAAGTATTGCTTCTCCTATAGTAACCAAAGCATGCATAGATAAATTTTGATAGTCTTTAAAAAACACATTAATTATATCTACTGGTGTGGGTAGTATATACTGAGGAACTTCTAAAACTCCTACCACAGATTGCCAAAGAATAAGTATAAACAAAAATGTTGCTATTGGATATATACTATCTTTGACTTTATCTATGATTTCTAAGCTTTTCATCTATAGTTAAACCCCCAGCTTTTTCATCTACTCTAGCCACTGTTATAACTCTTTCACATCCAAGATTAAAAGGGATTTTATGTACCTTTTTTAATAATTCAAAAACTTCATCAAAATCACCTTCAACAGTAGTGCTCATTGCTCCTATTTCACACTTAAGACCACTCTTTTCAATTTCAGCAATACAAGCATCTACTACTTTATACATCTCTTCTTCACCTTTGTAAGGTCTTAGTGGTATTACTGTTATATCTGCGATTACCATTTAAATCACTCCTTTTAAAAATAATTAATACCTACTAGGTATATTTTGTTTTTTATTTAAAAATCTTCCTACTAAAACATAATATATTTAAATATTTAAATAAAACAAAAGTCTTATCCAAAATAGGATAAGACTTATTTTTATCTTCACTGGTCTCCCTACACTGGCATTATCCAAACAGGTTCAAAGGGTCGAGATAAAATCTCCTCTCAGCATATTAGCTCCCCGAAATATATTATATCTTTTCTACTTGATTATACTACACTTATCATATTTTAACAAATTTTTTATTCATATTATATATTTTATCCACTTTAAAATATATAACACTAAAATAATACTTTTTCATAAAAATCTAATACTATTCATATATGCTTAACATAATTTATTAAAATTTAATTAAGTTTTAAAAATTGTCTATAGGAATAAGATGTTATAATGAGTTTTTTACTTTGTTAACTGTTTAACTTCACTAAATTTTATTACCTAGGTTAGTTCAACCTAAACTAATAATTAAATCCTATTACTCTAATTTATATATTTTATATAATATAATTATTTTACCTAATTTATTTTCGATAAATAAAATAATTTTTTAATATGTCCCTTGAAAAATAAAACGTTTTCCTATATTATTGTAATTGTAGAATAAAACTAAATAGGCAAAACTAGAGAAATTTAGTGACGCAAAGCTATAGGGACTAAGACTTATGAAATGAGTTATGTCAGCCAGTTGCCAAAAAGATATTTTCTTTTTGTTTTTATGAAAGTTTTTTAGGGGGATAAATGATATATGTTTATAGATAAAATGGATAGATGTACGCATATATTAACTGCTTATATTTGCAGTTCATATGATTATTGTAATTTTATAGATACACAATTAGATGATTTTATACTAGAATACGGAGAAAATGTGGTAGAATCTTGTCTGCATCAAGTGATGGTATTGGTAAGCAGATATAATTAAAGAAATTTTATTTTCTAGAAAACCCTTTTTAGTTTTATCTACATTTAACAAAGTATAGATAAAATAATTAAAATATATTTCATCTATATTTTATTATTTTATTAAAGTAATCAACTTCATTAATGTAAACAGTTAAACTTTCTTCATCCTTTCGAGGTAAGGATACTCCTTCCTCAACATAGTAGGAGGTATAAAGATTACCATCCTGAAGGATTTTGACATCTCCAAACAATCCACACCTTATCTTTATGTTAATTTAGATAAAATTAAATTTAGATACTTTAGTATTTGTTAATATATATTTATCATTTTATTATATAATAATATAGATAGTTGCTATGTCTTAAACGATACAAATTATAACTATGTATATATTATTTGTTAAGGCTAAATTATATAATTTTTAATAATATTATTTTAGGAGGTTATCTTTAATCAATAAAAACATAGATAAATATAGTTATTTATAGTAAATTATA
>NZ_JAGWCX010000056.1:0-27553 GCF_020657775.1 Clostridioides sp. ZZV14-6345
CTCTCCTTCTGGTGTTTGTCCATCTGATGGTTTTTCTCCCTCTGGTGTTTGTCCATCCGATGGTTTTTCTCCATTAATTATTGTATCATTGCCAATCACTTCATCAGCATAAGATACTATTGGTGTAAATGTAGTAAATACCATACTAAAAGCAATTACTAAACTGATTATACTTGATTTTTTAATTTTTGTTTTCAAAATTCTCCTGATACTAAAAATGTATATTGTACATATTCAATATAATTAAAATTATTATATTTATTCTCCTTACAATATATCTTTAGTGTGTTCAATTAGGGTCGTTACTCCTAACCAGTTCGCTTATGAACTTCTTAATATTTCTATTAAGCACAGACTATATCATTACCTAATAATCAATTAGGCACTCCCCATTTCCCCACACTTGTAGGTACGAGATTTTTCTCTAGTCGTTGAAGTTTCTTCTTTTCGAAGCTTACCTGCTGATTATCCATTTTCAAGGCACTTAGGATTTAACCTTATGCCATCTAACTAATTTTTTCTACTTTCGTAACCTCAAGTGTTTATTGAATAGACACTCTATCACACTTATCCTTATTTCATGATTATGTTGTGGTTTAGTTAGCTTTAGGAACTTCCAGCAATTAAAGGAGTTTTGGGCAGATATTCTGCCACTCTACACTCGTTCTGAATGTAGGGAGCATTTCAAAAATATATTTTTTTTTATCTTTAATTATTTATTTTTTTAGGTATTGTTATATATTTTTGACAATTAAAAGTTACTCCTATTTATATTTATAGCAGGTTGCACTACTAACTCCATATATCTTTTAAGTGCCCAAATGTAAGATATACTTCACAGTTTCTATAAATAGGTTTTCTAATTTTTCTTTTTTAACTTTTTAAGTGCACTTTTTTAACAAATTAAAATATAAACTAGTATCTAAGATACTTCTCTAATAAAAGACAAAAATTAGTTTTTACACTAAAAAAGATACTATAGAGTATCTTCAAATATCACAAAAATCTTTTACTCTATTGGATAGTTGACCTAATCTAATATACATATCAATACAAATCACATATTTGAGTATTATTATTTTTGTCTAATATTAATTATAATAGCTATTGCTATTATTATACAATATCTAACATGCTTTGTCTATTTTTTCCAGTTGTTTTATAACATATACTTTACTCTCAAATTACATTAGAACATTAAAAAACATCTTTAGAAGTAACTTTTAAGTTTTACTTCTAAAGATGTCTATCTTATATTAATCTATTATTTTATTTTTAATCTTACGTCACCTTTTATTCTTCTTATTAATGGGTGATTAACTGTTCTCATTACATGGTCAGTAATATGATATACACCTAATTTTAATTTTGGTGCAGAACCCATTACTGTGTTACTACAATCAGTACAGTTTCCTATTAATATAACTTCTGCTCCAGCTTTCTTAAACTCTATACATTTTTGAGCTTGTCCTGGACAGTGTCCTGGATTTTCACATTTTAATGCACCTTTAATTTCTTGAGCTTGTTTACATTTTTGAACTGATACTATATCAGTAACTCCCATTTTAGCTGCTATGTCTCTCATTCTCTCTTCGTTAGGTCCACATGCACAGACTAAAAGACCCATTTTTCTCTTTTCATTAACAAATGGCATAGTAACTATTATACCACCACTAGTTTTAGTTATTGGAGCATCTAAAGTAGTAGCTTTACCAGTGAAAGGTCCTCCTAAGATTACTTCACCATATTCACCTTTTATTCCGCCAGCTCTTTCAATTAACTCTCCAACAGTAGTTCCGATTGGCACATCTTCAAATACTATCGATTCTTTTCCACTGTTTAATTGACCAACTACAGTTATATTTTTAGAGATAACTGGTCTTTTTTGCTCAACAGCCTCTACTATTCTAGTTAATGTTTCTACGTTTATTACTACTGCATTAGCCTCTGAAGGTAATTGAGTTGGCTCAAGTAATTTTCCTAGAACGTCCCTTACTATTGCTCTCTCTTCTCCCATTGGGTACATATCAACTAGTTCTGCAACTTCTATGTTGTCTCCTGGCTTTATTACTTTTTTGAAAGCTTCTATTGCTTTTGGATGTTTGCTTTTTATTGCTAGCATACCTTTTCCAGCATTAGTAACTTCCATAGCATATTTTATACCTTGGTAAACTGTTTCTGGTCTTTCTTCTATTTCTTTTATATTATGAGCTAATAAAGGTTCACATTCAGCTGCATTTGCTAATATTGTTCCACCATTTAAATCTATGTTTAATTTTACATGAGTAGGGAATCCTGCTCCACCCATTCCTACGATTCCAGCTTCTTTAATTAAGTCAAGTATACCTTCTCCTTTTAATGGTTCAAAAGTATCTTCTTGTACTTCATCAGCTTCAATTACTATAGCTTGGTCATTTATTTCACTTATTTTTCCACTAACACTGGCATAAATATTTGCCCCTAATCCAGTTGGTTCTGCGATTAGAGTTCCTTTTTTTACTACATCTCCAACACTTACTACTGGTTTATCTGGACCACCAACGTGTTGTTTTAATAAAATAGAATATAGTTTGTTCAACTAGTACGCCCCCTTAAGTATATTAATTTTTTTATAAGCTGTTCAAATAATGTTAATGCTATTTTTCTATTATAAGGTCTTAACATATTGTTTATTTCTATAGAACATATCGCTTATTAACAAAGCAATTTCTATGCCAACTTTTAAACAAACTTATACCCTTTGGAAATACTGTCTTACAGCATTTATTACTTCTTCTAAATTTTTAAACCCATCAAAAAAAAGTCAATTATTAGACACTTTTTCAATCAATTTAATCTATAATTATTGATATTGCATACATGTATAAAAAGTGTCAAAAAATAGACACCGTCTTTTTATCGACACTTTTCTAACATATACTATATAATTTACCACAACTTTACTAAAAATATACATTTATTACTTAATTAATTCTTAAGTTTTTGCACACCTTTGGAATCAACTATGTAATTATCTTTATACAATAAATCGGATATTTTTACTAAACTGTATCCATCTTTTTTAAGCCGACTTATTATAGTATCCAAATAGTCATCTACATTATTTATATTAGCATGAAATAAAACTATTGAACCAGGTTGAGATTCTTTTATTACTTTTTCAATTACATGGTTTGGTCCAAGTTCTTTCCAGTCTATTGAATCTACATCCCACTTAATTACTTTATAACCTAAATTACTGCAAATGTCCATAGCTTTATTGTTTACATCCCCAAAAGGAGGTCTAAATAAATTAGTCTTTTTTCCTGTTATATTATATATTTTTTCTGATGTAGTTTCTATTTCTTTTGTTATGTCTTCTTTTGATATTTCTTTCAAATTGGCATGGGTATTTGAATGATTTCCAATTTCATGCCCTTTTTCATCTATAGCTTTTACAATTTCTTCATTATCATCCACCCAACTACCAACTAGAAAAAAAGTAGCTTTTACATTATGTTTATCCAAAATTTTTAAAATATCATCCATATTATCAGTTCCCCATGCTACATCAAAACTTAAAGCTATTTTTTTCTCATGCGTATCAACTTTATATATAGGCATTTTTGAATTATCGGATTTAGAGCATATGTATTTTATCCCATAGACAAAAGCAAATATTAATACTAACAATAAGGAAAAAAATAAAACACTATATATCAAAGCTTTAGTTCTTTTAACTTCTCTTTTCATACAATTCCCCCTTTTAAATAATTTCTTCTATATTTAAAATTTATTTTTTTTTAGCTCAAAAAAGTACTGTAATATTTAATTTGTAAGACAACAACTAAAAAAATAAATCCTATATTGACCCAATTAAACTCTATAAAATACTCGTTTATTTAATTTTTTTATATTTTTTACATTTTTACCTTTATTTTTCTGTATATATTATTTTTATTTTGGAGAAATTAGTATTAACATCACATAAATAAAAGTGTTGTTAGACATCATAAACTAATTATTTGAGGAGGAAATTTACTATGTCAAATTCAAACAGAACAGTAGTTCCAGAAGCGAAAGCTGCTTTAAACCAAATGAAATTAGAAATAGCTAATGAAATAGGTTTATCTAACTATGAAAACATAGACAAAGGTAACTTAACAGCTAGAGAAAATGGATATGTTGGTGGATACATGACTAAGAAATTAGTTGAAATGGCTGAAAGACAAATGGCTGGAAAATAAATAGTAAATTTTGACACCTGGGTATCAACAGGGCTGCTAATTAGTAGCCCTGTTTCTCCATGTTTATTTATAAAATTATTTTTGTATAAATTGTTAAAGATTAATAATACTATACAAATTGTTCTTTTAATTTTGTATAAATTAGTTTAATATATTATATATAGAAATAGTTTGACGGAGGATGATATTTATGTTTGAAAACTCGTCTGAAGAATTAGCATATCACAAACTTTTAATTTTATATATATTAGAAAAAATTAAAATGGATTTAACTAATTCTCAAATAACTCAAGTAGTATTAGAGACTGAAATGATGAATTATTTTTCATTACAACAGCTTTTATCTCAGCTTATGGAATCTAAGTTTTTGACTACATATAAAGACTCTGACAGAGAATATTATGCTCTTACTCAAAGAGGTGTAGAAAGTCTAGAATACTTCTTTAATCGAATACCTACTAGTGTTACTGAAAAAATAGACAAGTATATAGATTCTAACAAAGAAAATTTACTAGCAGATACTCAAGTAAAGTCTAGCTTCGTAAAACAAAGTGATAATGAATTTATCGTCAACCTTAGAGTCATAGAAAATCAGTCTAACTTAATAGATTTAAATCTAAATGTTTCATCAGAGAAACAGGCAAAACTTATCTGCAATAACTGGAAAAACAATGCATCTTATATGTATGCCGAAGTTATCGACCTACTTATAAGAGACATACATTAAAGCCTACAAACAAACTATAGTTGTAGGCTCTTTTCCTACCCTGATTACTTTTATTAATTTATTATTTGCAGTTTCGTAAACCTTCACTGAGTTTTCCTGTGTATCTGATACAAATAGTAACTTTTCATCTTTGGATATTTCTAATCCCTGAGGAATTCCATTTATCTCAATATTCCCAATATATCTACTTGTTGTATAATCTAATATTCTCACATTATTATATCCTAAATCAGCAACATAAACTTTTTTCCCACTATAATTAAACCTTATTTCTACTGGTAATAAGAATTCATATAATACCTTTTTTATATCCATGCTCACTTCATCAACTATTATAAGCTTTCCATCAAGTGTTGATATATACATTTCTTTCTTTCGTTTATCAAGTTCTATATGCCACGCTCTAAAGTCCATGTTTATTTTCTTTTGTATATTTTTGTTAATTGCATCTATACATACTATCGAATTTATACATGGTACATATAACTTTTTACTCTCTCTGTCAAAATCAAATCCATGTGGCATGTTATCAACACTAATAATTCCTATTGGATTTAATGTATTTTTATCTAGTATATATATACTATTAGAATCTTCATTTGCTACAAATAATTCATTATCGCTAAGTACAATTTGACTAAGACTTCCTCCTATAGAAACAGTATCTATTATTTTGTCATTACTTAAATCTAAGACATAGAGTATCCCATTACTTGAACTAGGTATGTATATTAAATTTTTTTCTTTTTCTATGCAAAAATGATGTGGATATATATTATCTTCTAATACTATTTCTTTTTCTAGCTCAAGTGTAGAATAATCAACTATGCTAATACTCTTTGATAGATAGTTAGAAATATAGATTTTCATATAACCCCTCCTCTCTACAATACATATACTACAATAATATATTATTTCATTAGCTTGTATTATGCTTTATAGTTGCATTATTACGCATATATTTGGTATTATTATTAATGTTAAAAATAAAGAAATAATATTTAATGGAGGTCTTTTTAATGAAAGTAACATTTAACCCAAGTGGTGTCTGTTGTAGAGAAATGATTTTTGAAGTTGATGAAAATAATATGATTGTTGATGCTGAGTTTATAGGAGGATGTAATGGTAATTTATCAGGACTTAGAAGCTTAATAATTGGTCAAAATGCTCTTGAAGTTGCTGATAAGCTAAATGGTATTGACTGTGGTGGAAAAGGTACTTCTTGTCCAGACCAATTATCTAAAGCCATCCGTCAATCTATATAATTACTACTATATAAACATCAATAAAATTATTAAAAACTTACTTTATATAAAAAGAGTTGTCCATTTTTTAGACAACTCTTTTTTATACTTTTATTTATATTCATGTATTCATTTTATAAAATTATAATTTCTTTACTAAAGTTCTTACTGTACCAATCATATATAATGAACCTGCACTTATTATAACATCATCCTTATTTGATGTTTCTAAGGTATAATTTACTGCATCTTCTATCTCATGTTTTGATGTTACATCATCCACATATTTTAATACTTTTCCTTTTAATACATCTGAATTTATAGCTCTTGGATTACTTGGTGTTGTTGTTATTACCTTATTGAAGTGTGGCAATAATATATCTAAAACACTATCAATATCTTTGTCTTCCAACATACCTATTAATAAGGTTAATTTTCTATCTTTAAAATTTTTATCAAGTGCTTTTGCTAAGGATTTTGCTCCATCTTCATTATGTGCACCATCTATTATAAAAATTGGATTTTCTTTTATCTTTTCTATTCTTCCTGGCCATTTAGTAGTTATAAGCCCTTTTCTTATAGACTCTTCACTTATATTTGCTAATTTTATATCTTTTATATATTTTATTACACTCATTGCCAATATAGAATTATTTATTTGATGTTCTCCTATCAGTTTTATTTCAAGGTCTTTATAAATTTCTTTCATTACAGTACAATCATATATTTGAGAATTTATATCTGATTTTTTTATATTTACATCATCAAAATTAACTTCTATATATTCAGCTTTTTTTTCATTACAAACTGACTTTATAACATCTTTTGCTTCATCAGTTTGGTCATATACTAGTACTACTCCATTTTCCTTTATTATGCCAGCCTTTTCATATGCTATTTTTTCTATTGTATCTCCAAGTATACCTGTATGGTCCAAACTTATAGATGCTATCACACTTACAAGTGATTTTGTTATTATATTCGTAGCATCATATCTTCCACCTAATCCAACTTCCAAAGCTACAAAGTCTACCTTTTGTTCCGAATAGTAATAAAATGCCATAGCAGTAACCACTTCAAATTCTGTTGGATATGCATAGCCTTCTTCCACCATAATCTCTATTTTTTCCTTTATTAATTCAATTATTCTAGCAACATCATCTTGTGGTATATTTTCTCCATTTACTCTTATACGTTCCGTAAAAATTTCTAAATATGGAGATGTATATAAACCAACTTTATATCCACACTCTCTCAGTATATTAGAAACAAAAGAACACACAGAACCTTTTCCATTAGTTCCAGCTATATGTATTATATTTAAAGTTTCTTGTGGATTTCCTAATAATTCTAATAATTTTCCGATATTCTCTAGACCTAATCTTATACCAAATTTATTGGTTTGTGATATGTACTCTAATGCTTCCTCGTATTTCATTATCTAATTCCCCCTGTATTGGCATTTTCTTTTATGTTATCTAATTATAGTGTATTTTTTGCTTTTAATCTACTGACAAAGAATACATATAATCTAATACCTTCTACATTAAATTTAGCTACAAATCTTTATTTTTATACCTTTCCACTAATCTAGTTAGTGTATATATCGAAACTAAGTCATATTTCGATATGTTCATATAATTAAACTTTATGTCAAATCTATGTTCTAGTTTTTTCAATAAATTAAAACAATTATCATAAATTAGTCCTATCTCCTTATTAAAAAGGCTACACTTAAATAATTTCTCATTATCATCTTCAATATTTAAACAATCCTTGACAACATCAGCTACTTTCATAAGAAGAGTATTTTCTTTGTCATACAAATCAAATTTAAAGTTTTGAATTCTACTATACTCGTCAAAATCATAACTGTCCCAATGATTTTTAGTTGCTAATGATTCAAGCTTATCATTTAAATCAGATATTGTTATATCTGGTTTTTCTGATAATATCTTAGCTATTTTACCAGTAAACTTTGCTGATAAATAACTATTACATTTTGGTGGCAACTTATAGGAATTATTTATATCACAACTTATATATGAATTGCTATCCATAACACATTGAACATCATATTTTTTATTGTACCAAAATGAATTATCTACATCTAAAGTAAATCCCCTTACTCCTATGACATTGTTAAACATAGCTGGATAACTTAAGTTAAAGTTATTATCTAGTGAACATACTATTATTTTTCCTTTTCTAAACAATTCATAGCAAACTTCAAATAACCCCTTAACACTTTCTACTCCTATTACTGATAAACTCAAATTAATTAATCTTATGTTAGTGTCTAAAAGGTATCTTAATGCTTCTTCAAGAACTTTTATATTTGTAATACCATCTGTCCTTAAAACTTTTATTACAAATAACTCTACATCTTCATACTCCTTCTTTATTATTGATGCACAAGCAGTTCCATGACCATCTTCATCATCAAATTTATCTGATATAAAGATATAATCATGTATACATTCAAAAGCAATCCCTCCAACTAAGCTATTTTTTAAGTAATCATGTTTTTTATCTATTCCTGTATCTAATACTGCAACCTTAACTTTATTATTCATATCACATATATTCTCCATTACTAAAAGTTTTTAATGTATCTATGTTAATAGTTTATCTTAAACTTTGATTTAAGTTGCACAATTTATCTTTTAAATGCTATATTTCTTGCTAAAAACATAAAATAAGTACACTATATATTTAATTTATATTTATTATATAAATTATTATCATTAAATTGTTAAATATTACGATAAAATTTTTAGATTTATATCACAATTTAGAATTATTTGTAAAAAGGAGATTATCTTTTTTATTAGACAATCCCCTTGTATGTTTTTTATTAATATTTATCTATGATTAACCATTAATTGTATTTTATGATGTTCAAATTTTAATATTATATATTTCGATTTTATTTAGGGGAACAATTATTTATGTGCTATAAGAACACTAATTTGAGTGAACTTGTTCTATAATCAAATTTACAAAATATGCTATTCTACAAAGTATGAATCAAAAGGTAAAAAACACTAAAAATAACAAATCAACATCAATTTCAGCCAATATATAAAACTTACATCAAATATACATAAAAACTAATATAACTATTATTCTAAAAACTAATACCTACATCCTTATACATTATATCATATTTCAATAAATAAATTGCATAAAAGAAAATCTTTTAATAGAATTAAACTGTTTATTAATTCATTGCTATAAGTTCTACAAATTATAAGTACTCATTTTAATATCTATACTGTATTTCCTTTAATATTGATATAACTAATTAAAATAGATATAATAAAATGAAACAAATATTTATAGAATTTTATAAATATTCTTTATTTTAAAGAGGTGATTATATTTGAAAAAAGACATATCAAGAAAAGAAATCTTAAAAGAAAGTTTTCTGGCATCAATCCCAATATTTCTAGGATATATTCCATTAGGACTTATTTGTGGTATTATGCTTCAAAAGGCTGGTTTATCTGCATTTTATATATTAATGATGTCACTCATGGTATTTGCAGGTAGTTCACAATTTGTAGCAGCTTCAATGCTTGCTTCAAATGGAAGTATTACTTCAATAGTACTAACCACATTTATATTGAATCTTCGCAACTTCTTAATGAGCTCTAATTTACATATGAATATAAAAAATAAAAACATGAAGTTTTTAATGTATTTTTGTCATGGTGTTACAGATGAAACATTTGCTATAAACTTAGAAAAATATACTTATGGAAATTGGACAGACAGACACGCATTATACTTAAATAATCTTTGTGTAATAGTATGGGCTGGCAGTTGTTTCTTAGGAGCATTTCTTGGAGAAATTGTTAGTATAAGTGACTCTGTTGCTGGCTTTCTACTTACAGCAATGTTTATTACATTAGCAGTTAATCAAATTAAAAATAAAGTATATATACTAGTTTCAATACTATCTATACTATTATCAATAATTTTATATACTTTATTTAAAAGCAGCTTAGTTATCATAATAGCATCTATTTTCTCTGCTTTATTTGGCTTTTATATACAAAAATTAAACCACAAAAAGGAGGAAATCTATGAATACTAATTATATAATTCTAGTCATTCTAGGTATGACAGTTGTTACTTATATCCCAAGAATTTTACCAATGATAATACTTTCAAAAAATGATATGCCTGATTCTATTAAAGACATCATGAAGTTTATACCTATCGCTATACTTAGTTCACTAATAGCAAAGGATATTTTTTTTAATGGAGATAGTCTATATCTGTCAATCACTAATCCCAAAATTATATCAGGAATAATAGTATTATTAGTAGCTTATAAATTTAAGTCTATTGCTGTATCAATATCTGTAGGTGCAATATCTATATGTTTTTTTGGAGTCATATTTTAAAATTTAATATGCAATTAATATACAGTAAATAAACTAAAACAATGTATAATACTGTATATAAAAATCAATTATAATATACTAATAATTAAGCTATTATAATAATGTACTCTACATATGAAACAATATCAAAAATCTATAAGCTACTATTTTACATAATAAAAACTGTCTTAATATAGATAATTCTTTATATACTAAGACAGTTTTTAAGCAATAGCCCTGTGATGACATTAAATATTTTTTACGATATTTTTATTTACCTTTTTAAAATTAATACATTATATCACATAACAAGCTTGTTAGTGCTGTTTTTAAATCTTTAAGTCTATACTTACTTATAGGTATAAATTTTTCATTAATAGTAATCATATTATCCCCAATATCTTCTATCCTTCTTAAATTGACAATAAAACTTGTGTGACATCTAAAAAAGCCATTTTCACACAGTAATTTTTCTGCCTGTTTCATGCTCATATTTGCTTTATAATCTCTACCTAATGTATGTACAACTAAATCTCTCTTTACAGTTTCAACGTACAAAATAGAATCTATCAATATTCTGTTAAATCCTTTTTTACTGTTTAAAACTATATAACGCTCCTTCTTTCTTTGAAGGTTATCAATACAAAGATTTACACCCATTGCAAAGTTGCTATACTCTATAGGTTTCACTAAATACCTATAAGCACGTACTTCATAACCTTGGGGGGCATACTCTGAAAAAGCTGTTGTAAATATAATTTCTACTTTTTCATCAAACTTTCTTATTTTTTTAGCCACCTCAATTCCATTGACATCTTTCATTTGTATATCTAAAAAGATAATGTCAATTTTTTCTGGGTATTTGGATATTAAATCTTCTCCACAAGAGAATTCCAGTATTTGATAATTTAGACATCTTTCAGACAAAAGTTTTTCTGTAAATTCTTTTAGTATGCTTCTTTGTATTTTTTCGTCATCACATATAACTACCCTGAACATAATATCACCTCCAAATCTAAAATATCATTTAGTTTACTTTATTTCAATTTCCAAACTGTACTTGATAACTTTTATATTTAAATTTCTTTATAAATTTAAATTGTCGATTAAACTACTTATATCAATTACCTTTAATATTTAAACTTAAATCACGATAAATTCATATACTTTTCTAGACATATTATATAAAAAAACATAGTAAAATAAATGTAATATGTATTTATTATCCTATATTAAATATCATAATATATCAAATTTTTATTACTTATAAATTTTAAAATATAAAATTTATATATTCATCAAATAAGATAAAAATATAACACATCTGTAAAGAATTATAACATCATACTTATCTATATATAAAGAAAAACATACAAAAAGTACAGAATATATACTTTTTGTATGTTTCTATTCTTATATTTATTTTATTTTAGATTCTAAATTTGTTAGTCTTTCCTCAACAGATTTAATCATTTCTTCAAATTTTTCTTTTTTCGCTTTTTCTTGTTCAATTAAACTTTCAGGAGCTTTTGCTAAGAAACCTTGATTTGCAAGTTTTCCATTAACTCTCTTTATTTCTCCCTCTAACTTTTTCTTTTCTTTCGATAATCTCTCAATTTCTTTTTCAAAATCAACTAATTCATTAAGAGGTATAAATATTTCTACACCATCAATAACTACTCCAACTGAATCTTCTGGAACACTAGATTTATCTTTTACTATCTCTACATTTGAAGCAGATGCTAAAGTTATAAAATAATCCTTACCAAACTCAATAGCTTCTATCTTTTCTTCACTTGGTATTATTATTACTTTAGCTTTCTTAGAAGGTGGTACATTCATTTCTGCTCTTACATTTCTTATACTTCTTATACCTTCCATCAATAAGTTCATCATCTCTTCTTCTTTAGCCATGTTATCTTCTTCATTATATTTTGGCCATTCAGATACTATTATACATCCTTCAACAGTAGGAAGATAAGTGTATATTTCCTCTGTTATAAATGGCATATATGGATGTAATAATTTTAATATCTTTTCAAGAACATAAGTTAATGTATATAATGCTGCAGACTTAGCATTTGTATCTTCTCCATATAATCTAGGTTTAACCATTTCAATATACCAATCACAGTATTCTGACCAAGTGAAATCATAAATCTTTTGAAGTGCTATTCCTAAATCAAATTTATCCATATTATTAGTTGCTTCTTTTACAATATTGTTTGCTCTTGATATTATCCATTTATCAGCTAGAGTTAAGCTATTTTTAACACTTTCTCTAGTTATATCTTTAATTATGTCTTCATCAATATTCATAAATACAAATCTTGATGCATTCCACAATTTATTGGCAAAGTTTCTAGCAAATTCTACTCTTTCCATATAGAATCTCATATCATTTCCTGGGGAATTTCCAGTTGTTAATGTAAATCTTAATGCATCAGCTCCATATTGCTCGATTATCTCTAATGGGTCAATACCATTTCCTAAAGATTTACTCATTTTTCTACCTTGAGAATCTCTTACCAATCCATGAACTAAAACATGTTCAAATGGCTTTTCATTCATACAGAACATACCTGCAAATGCCATTCTAACTACCCAGAAGAATATTATATCATATCCTGTAACAAGTACACTTGTTGGATAATAGTAGTCTAAAGCTTCAGTCTTATTTGGCCATCCTAGAGTAGAGAAAGGCCATAATGCAGAACTAAACCAAGTATCTAGTGCATCTTCATCCTGTTTAAAATGAGTACTTCCACATTTAGGACATTTTTCTGGCATTTTTCTGGCAACTACTATTTCTCCACACTCTTGACAATAGTAAGCTGGTATTTGATGACCCCACCACAATTGTCTTGATATACACCAATCTCTTATATTTTCTAACCATTGTAAATAAGTTTTGTCAAATTTTTCTGGAACAAATTCTAGTTCTCCCTTTTTAAGAATATCTATAGCTGGTTTTGCAAGTTCTTTCATCTTAACAAACCATTGCTCTGATAATCTAGGCTCAACCACTGTATGGCATCTATAACACGTTCCTACGTTATGATTATGCTCTTTTCTCTTAATTAGATAACCTTGCTCTTTTAGGTCTGCTACGATAGCTTTTCTACACTCAAATCTATCCATACCTTCGTATTTTCCACAAACTTCATTCATAGTTCCATCTTCATTCATAGTATTTAACTGTTCAAGGTTATGTCTTAATCCTACTTCAAAATCATTAGGGTCATGTGCCGGAGTCATCTTAACTGCACCAGTTCCAAACTCTAAATCAACATAGCTATCTGCAACTATTGGAAGTTCTCTTCCTACTAATGGAAGTATTGCTGTTTTTCCTATTAAGTGTTTATATCTATCATCTTCTGGATTTACTGCTATACCAGTATCCCCTATCATTGTCTCAGGTCTAGTTGTAGCTATCTCTAAAAAGTCTTCACTATCTTTCAATGGGTATTTTATATGATAAAAGTTTCCGTCATGTTCTTCATGTTCAACTTCTGCATCTGATAGAGTAGTTTTACAATCCGGGCACCAGTTTATTATTCTGTTACCTCTATATATGTGACCTTTTTCATATAAACTTACAAAGAATTCTATAACTGCCTCATTGCACCCTTCATCCATAGTGAATCTCTCTTTATCCCAATCACAAGAATCTCCTAATTGTTTAAGCTGGTTAGATATTTTTCCTCCAAATTCATCTTTCCACTCCCATGCTCTCTTTAAAAATTCTTCTCGACCTATTTCATACTTTGTCTTACCTTCTTGTTTTTTTATTCTTTCAACAACTTTAACCTCAGTTGCTATAGAAGCATGGTCAGTTCCTGGAAGCCAAAAAGCTTCATATCCATCCATACGTTTCCATCTGATTAGTATATCTTGAAGTGTATGGTCAAGAGCATGCCCCATATGCAATTGCCCAGTTATATTTGGGGGTGGCATCATTATTGTAAATGGTTTTTTGTCTGGATTTGGTTTAGATTTAAAATACCCTTCATCCATCCATTTTTTATATAGCCTAGCTTCAAAATCTTTTGGATTATAAGTTTTTGATAAGTTCGTATTTTCCATTGTCTTTCCTCCTGTATTTTTATAAATAAATTTTTCAAATATCTTTAGAAATAAAAAGAGCTCTTCATCCTCTTTAAAAAGGACGAAAAGCTCGCGTTACCACCTTAATTCCAAAGCTTAAAAATACATTAACATATAATAAAATCATTAGTTAATGTTATCTTATAAACTCTGACTCTCAAAGAATTTAACGGTTCTAACCGTCTAAACTTACTAATAGTTCAGTTTAGAAACTCCAAAGCTACGTTCAGTAAACCTTATACTTAGAAAATCTTACAGCCAGTGAATTTTCCTCTCTTTTAGTAGTATTTACTTACTCCTCTTCTTCTCAGTCTTTAATATTACATATTATTATATACAAATATTATTCTCTTTGTCAATTATTTTTATTTTATTTTTTCTGAATTTTCTTAATTATATTTTTATATTTTGTATTGTTGTTATTTTTTATACTATTTTTTAAAATTACTTTATCTCATATTGTCAATAATTCTGCAATCACTTTATTTAAATTTTAATACCTTCTTATTAATTTTATATTATATTCTCTTTACACGATACTTTCATATTCTATTTTATAAATTATATTTTATTTTATAAATAATTTACTTTATTTTATACAATATTTAAATTTATTATAAGTTTTCTCTCCAGAAATTTTTAGGTGTTATATTCTCTGTAATTGGTAATATTGTATATCCTCTCTCTTTTAAGATTCTTATAATGTTGTTTAAAGCATTTAAACTTTGCTCTTTCTCATGAATTAATACTACTAATTCATCTCTTTTTCTTCCATAATATAATATATTACTAACTATTTGACTTGTAGAAGATTTCCAATCTTGTGTATCTAAATTCCAATCCCAAATTAAATAATCATTTGCCATGAGCTTATTATATGAACCTTCTGGCATATATGGCTTACTTCCATATGGCAATCTTATTAATTTTGAACTCTGACCAGTTATATCTTGTAACGTTTTATTACATATATTGAATTCCCCAACTGTTACCTCTGGGCTTTTATATAGCTTATGTATATCATGGCTTACACTATGAAAACCTATTGAATGTTTCTCTTCCAAGACTCTCTTTACTTCTTCCTCATAGTTTTTCATATTTTGATTAAGCATGAAAAATGTCGCTTTAACATCATTTTCTTTTAAAATATCAAGTAACGCATTTGTATATTTTGATGGACCATCATCTATTGTTATGTACGCTACTTTTTCAGAAGTAGCTCCTGGACCTTTTGTTTCCTCTTGAGATGCTTTATATATGATTTCCCCTAAAGTATTGTTTTGAGAAAGTAATTCTAGTGTATTTTCACCTTCTGTACTGATATTTTTAACTGGAACATTATTAATTTTTTCTTCTAGTAATGTTCCAGTTAAAATTAAAACAGCTATAAGGAATATCCTTATAATTACATGAAAAACTGCCTTATTATCTTTAATTTTCATCCCCCATATCTCCCTTTTATAAAAGAATAAGTTTAAAACTTAAAAAGTTATTTTTTATACTTATTCTCTTTCTTATTACTTTTTATATCTCTACTAAATATTTTTTTAACTTTTTCTTCTTCTTTTTCTCCTAGAGATTCTACTCTCTTAATTCCTAAAGAAGTTAAAAATTGTAATACATTTAAATTATCAAATGGAGTTTCCATATTTGTACTTTCACTATATTCATCAACATTCTTAGTACCTTCTTCTACACTTAAAATACGCTTTGGACCTCCTACACAGCCCCCTACACACCCCATTCCTTCTATGAAGGTAGCTTCTATCTCCTTATTTAGAACTTTCTTTAGACCGTCCATACACTCTTTTGTTCCTTCAAATGCTTTTTCTTCAAATTTTATGTTTCTGTCAATTCTTCTAACTGATAACTTAACTGCTTTACTTACACCTCCTGTTCTAGCATAAACTCTACCTGAAAGGGATGCCTCTACTCTATTACTCTCATCCATTATTGCTGGATTTAACTCTAATGCATCAAATATTTCTTGTAGCTCTTTAAATGTAAGCACAAAATCAACTGCATCCTTTATATCTTCTAACATTGCCTCTTTCTTTTTTGCCATACAAGGACCTATGAATACAACTTTAGCATCTGGATTTAAAATTTTTACAGCTCTCCCACAAGCAATCATAGGGGAAACAGATGGTGATACATTATCTAATATTTGAGGAAAACTATTTTGTATTAAGCTTACCCAAATAGGGCAACAACAACTAGTTATAAAGCACCCTTCTTCGTCCTTTTTCATATGTTCATAATAATCATATGCTTCTTTTGCAGTAAGCATATCTGCTGCCAAAGCAACTTCTATCATATCTTCAAATCCTATCTTTTTTAATGCAGTTCTTAATTTACCAGGGCTTACATCTTTTCCAAACTGCCCTATAAAAGCTGGTGCAACTATTGCATATACAGGACTCTTTATATCTTTTAATAACTTTATCATTGGTATAAATTCTATTTTATCTGATATTGCACCTAACTTACATCTTGATACACAACTACCACAAGCACTACATACATCTTCTTCATTACAATTAATATGCTTACTTCTTACCTTACATGACTCATCTTCCTTATTATTTTCATCACAATATTTGCAAGCATCTGATATTATAGATATTATTGGTCTTTTGACTTCATCCAAATTTACAGCTTCATGTAGTGCATCTTTTAGATTTTTATCTGTATCTCCTGTAACATCCAATCCCATAGTTACCCTAATTAGATTTATCATAGTATCTTTATCAAATTTTTCACTAAAATGATTAGGTAAATTATCATTTAAATCTTCATTTAAAATTTTATTAGGTAAGTTTTCAATATCCTCTATATCATCATTCCACACTGCCTTTACAAGTTCACCAAAAAGCTTCATCTTATATATTTCTAATATTTTAGAATTATCATTTCTAGTATCCATAAAAAATAGTACCTCCATAAATTAAACTTATATATGTTTAATATTTACAAAGATACTATTTTTTATTTATTTTATTTATTGACTATTCTTAATATGATTTATTTAACTTTCTCAACAACTCTATTTCAATCATTATTTTCATTAAATGATAGTTGAATACAGGACTTTTTTCTTCATCTATATTCCAATCTAGCTTATCCACATTATATGTTTTCTTAAGGTATTTATATGTATGCTCCTTCAAATAAAGTTTATTTTCAAGTAACTCTATAGACTGCATATGAAAATGTATTTCTCTACATATCCTTAAGGCATTTTCAATTTTTTCTATATTAGTCTCACTCAAACTATAATCCAACTCATCAATAAGTTTTGAATATATTTCTTCCAATTTTTCTACTTCTTCTTCAAATTTCTCTACATTTAAATTTTCTTTTCTAAGTATTTTATCTTCAATAAGTAACATTGAAAGTTCTTCTATCTTTTTAAACTCATCTATAACACTATTTAGATAATTTGGTCTAGCAACATAATAATTAACAAGTACTCCAAACAAAACACCTACAGATGTATCTAATACCCTATGTAATGAATAATACACAGGGTCACTATTGCCTACACCTAGATGTATAGCCAGAAAGGTTACACAAGCAACAACCACTGACTTTATTTTAAACAGATTGCATAAATATATTGAGCACATTACTCCTAGACCACATAAAAATGGGTCTCCAGCTTTAATGATGGCAAATATGAATCCTATTATACCACCTAAAATAGTACCTTCCACTCTATTGATTCCCGTCTTTAAAGAACCTTTTACTGTATCTTGAACAGAAATTATACATGCTACTAGAGAATAAAACATATTCTCAACTAAATAGTCACCAAGAAGCATACATAAAGTAACACTAATCCCTGTTTTTATAGTCCTCATACCCATCTTTTGAAGTTTCAAAGTTCCACCTCCTAAAAAGCACCTTATATAAAATACGCATCCTCATATTTAATATGTTCCTAGTATATCACAATTTTTTAAATTTACCCATCAATCCTACTTTTTTATCAATTACTTCTTAATTTAGACAATAAAAAAACTGCTTTAAAGCAGTTTTTTATCCTATCTCAACCATTTTACCTTCAATTGCAAAAATTATCTTTTCACATACATTTGTTATATGGTCTCCGATTCGCTCAAGGTATCTTCCTATAAGTAGAAGTTTTACCCCTTGGTCTATAGTATTTGAATTTTCATGCATTATTTTTAAACAATCAATTTGTACTTGTTCATACAAACCATCTACAATATCATCTTTAGTTCCAACATCATAGGCTATACTTGCATCAAATGAGATTAAAGCTTCTCTAGTTTGAGACATCATAGACTTACATTCTTTTGCCATTTTAGGAATATCTATCAACTCTTTTATATAAGCTTCTCCTCCTATTTTCAGCATTTCTCTAGCTATATTTGCTGCATAATCTCCTATTCTCTCTAACTCTATTGATATATTACCCAATGAATAGATAAATCTTAAGTCCCTTGCCATTGGTTGCTTTAATACTATTAGCTCTATACTCTTATCTCTTATTTCTTCTCTTAATTTATTTATTTCTTCATCATCTTCTACTACTTTTCTTGCACCCTCTAAATCCTTCTCTATCATACAAGTTACAGACTTCTCTATTGCTTCTTCACATTTTTCCATCATAAGTACTGTTTGTTCCTTTAAAGTATCAATACTTATATCTAAACTATTATTGACCATTGTCTAACTCCTTTATAGTTATATATTTTAACCAAATCTACCTGTTATATAGTCTTCTGTTCTTTTATCTACAGGAGTAGTGAACATAGTTTTAGTATCACTAAATTCTATAACCTCTCCATTTAAGAAAAAAGCTGTTTCATCTGATATACGAGCAGCCTGTTGCATATTGTGTGTAACTATGACTATTGTGTAGTCTTTTTTTAAATCCTCTATAAGTTCCTCTACTTTTAATGTTGAAATTGGGTCTAAAGCAGATGTAGGTTCATCCATAAGAATAACTTCTGGTCTCATAGCAATTGCTCTTGCTATACATATACGCTGTTGTTGCCCACCAGAAAGTCCTAATGCAGATGATTTAAGCCTGTCTTTAACCTCATCCCAAATAGCTGCACCTTTTAAGCTTTCTTCTACAATTTTATCTAATTGCTTCTTATCTCTTAGCCCATGTGTACGAGGACCATATGCCACATTATCATATATACTCATCGGGAATGGATTTGGCTTTTGAAATACCATTCCTACTTTAGTACGAAGATTTATAACATCATCTGAAGTATATATGTCCTCTCCATCAACAGAAATGTTTCCTTTAATTGTTACATCTTCGATTAGGTCATTCATTCTATTTAACGTTCTTATAAAAGTTGATTTTCCGCATCCAGATGGACCTATTAAAGCAGTAACCTTATTCTCTTTTATATCCATATTTATTTTCTTTAATGCTTGCTTATCAGCATAAAATAAATCCAAATCCTTTACACTCATTTTTATCTTATCGATTAATTCCATTATTCACACCTCTTAAATTTAATAATTAGCTTTATTTAATTTCTTAGCAACAAATCTTGCTAGCATGTTTAGTGCTAATACAATTACTATTAAAACAATTCCTATACTGGCTGCTGTTGCTATATCTCCACTCTCTTTAGTCAGTAAGTATGAGTGTACAGTTAATGTTCTTGCACTATCAAATATTCCACCTGGCATCTTAGCTACAGTACCTGCTGTAAGCAATATTGCAGCTGATTCTCCAATTATACGACCAATTGATAATATTACTCCAGATAAGATTCCTGGTATTGCACTTGGAAGTACTACATTATATAATGTTTGAAATTTTGTAGCTCCTAATGCTAATGATGATTCTCTATACCCTTGAGGAACTGTTTTTAAAGCCTCTTCTGTTGTACGAATTATTACTGGTAATATTATTATTGCAACTGTAAGTGAACCTGCAACTATGGAATATCCCATTTTTAATGTAACTACAAAGAAAATTCCTCCAAATAACCCATATACTATAGATGGTATCCCTGATAAACTTTCAGTTGCAAATCTTATAGCTGTAACTGCTTTTCCTTTTTTAGCATATTCTTGTAAATATATAGCAGCTAATATTCCTATAGGAGTTGCTACAACTATAGAAACTACTACTGTGTATAATGTTGTAATTATCATTGGAAGTATACCACCATCACCTGATGCTGAATAATTGCTAAATAAGAAATTAAAATTCATATTTCCAATTCCCTTTATAAATATAAATCCCACTATAACTACTAATGATACTATTGTAAATAGTGCTGATATATATACTAATGACTTCAATAGATTCTCTTTGAACTTTCTCATCTTAATTTACCGCCTTATTTGAAAGTTTATTTAAAACTAAGTTTAAAATTAATATAAATGTAAACAATACTACTCCAGTTGCAAACAGCATTTCTTGATGTGTACCAAATGCGTATCCCATTTCAAGTGCTATATTAGTTGTAAGTGGTCTTACACTATCTGTTATTGCAGTTGGCATAACTGGTGAGTTTCCTGCAACAAGTATTACTGCCATTGTTTCACCTAAAGCTCTTCCTACTCCTAACACTACTGCAGCTAATACTCCAGATTTCGCAGCAGGTAATACAACTTTGAATATTGTTTCTATTTTTGATGCACCAAGTGCTAATGAACCTTCTTTGTATGCTTTTGGTACTGCTCTTATTGCTGTTTCTGATACAGATATTATTGTCGGTAACATCATTACCGCTAGTACTATTACTA
Source organism: Clostridioides sp. ZZV14-6345 (assembly GCF_020657775.1). Taxonomy (NCBI): domain Bacteria; kingdom Bacillati; phylum Bacillota; class Clostridia; order Peptostreptococcales; family Peptostreptococcaceae; genus Clostridioides; species Clostridioides sp. ZZV14-6345. The sequence goes on from NZ_JAGWCX010000056.1 coordinate 21,452, forward strand.
TTGCTAACAAACTTTGACCTTTTGGAAGATTAAATATACTTTGTATAGTTGGAACTATCACTGCAAGACCAAATACACCATATAATACTGAAGGTATACCTGCTAAAAGTTCAACTGCTGGTGACATTATTTTTGCTAATCTTTTAGGTGCTACTTCTGCTATAAATACAGAGGTTAATATGCCAACAGGTACTCCTATTACAAGTGCTCCAAGTGTTGCAAATATTGATGCTACTATCATAGATGATATTCCAAATTTATTGGCAGAAGGAACCCAATCTGCACCAGTTAAAAAGTCTATAAATGAATATCCTTCAAATACAAATGGTCTTAGTCCTTTATAAAATACGAATCCTATTATCAAAAGTAAACTTGCAACTGCTACTAAAGCACTAAGTAGAAAAATATTTTTTGCTACTTTTTCAATTACGTATTTTGTCTTATTGCCATTATTGTCATTTTTTTCTAAACCTACTAATCTAGATTTTACTATCATAATACCCTCCATTAAAATATACTTATCGATTTTCGTTCTGTATTCAAAATTTAATTTTTTATAATTCGTCTTCATCAAATTTCCTGTACTTTTATTCTACTTTTTTTAAGTTAAATCTATATTAGGATTAAGTTAAGCAAGTGTAAAATTATATTCACTTTTTTAACATTAATTTTACTTTTAAAACTATATTTGACATTTACTTTACATATAATGGTGTTTCGTCATATTAAAATAGCAGATATAGGTAATAATACAATTTATGTATAATTTATTACCTATATCTGCTATTAAGATTTGTTAACTAAATTTAACTTTTATACTACATATATAATTATTGCATCCTCTAGTTTATATTATTATTTCCATCAAATTGTTATGATACTTGATGTTTGCAATAGGTACGAATAGCCAAAAATATAAAAATAGGTATTTCCACCACTGAGAAAAACAGTATAATGTATGGCGTCCAAAAACTCATACCTCCTAATTGCAAGAAATTAAATGATGTCAGTTGATATAATAAACTAATCTTAAAACCAATTCCCCCTGGTGGTAGTAGGTATCCAATCCAACTAACACCTACACCCATAGGAATTAAACAAATAGAAAAAGCAATCAGCATAGAAGTAAGAGAATTCTTACATTTTGCAGATAAAAATAATGTTAAACTAACCATTGCAAGTATTGAAATTAGACCACTAATAGCTATAAGAATCTGTGCTTGTAGTAAATTTATATTTACTAGACTAATGACAGAAAACAACATTTGAAATGAGGTTTTCAAACATTCAGTACCAAAAGCTAAATCAGAAATTGCCAAATGGATAGAAATACATACAACAAACATTACTATAAATATAGAAAATAGAGCTAATATTTTAGTAAACGCTAGACGAGTATGTCCATGTTTCGTACAGCGAAGGATGCTATCTGATTGTGTCTGATATTCATCAGAAAAAGTAGGTGCAGCAATTGCAACACATATAATTAATAATATAAAAATATAAAATATTATATAATCAAAAGCATCTTTAGAATAACCTGGGTATATCTCAAATGGAGTATCTACTTTGCTATAAAGCTCTTGAACCTGCATCTGTGCATTAGGAGTTTGTTGTTCAATCTTCATAATATCATTTAAATGAGTTTTGCATTGTTCATAAAAAGAATCTAAATCATTTGTATTTATTTCTGATAATTCTGTTGCAAATCCTGTTTCTGAATTAGCAAATGCTTCAGGAAGTCTATTCAACAATGGGCGAATTGGTAAAATACTTTTAGAATAAACATCTAGTGGAAAATCTTCACTACCTACTTTACCATACTTTTCTTCTGTTTTTTTCCATATATTTAAAGCATGTTTTAATTTTTTTGGTGTTACAACTCCACTACTAATTTCACTGTTATTAGCATAAATTGTTTTTTTATATTCAATAGCATCTAAACCACTCAATTCAACTACTTTGCCATTATCATCTAAATAATTAATACCCTCATAAGTAATTGGAAGAAAAGCCATCAATGCAGATAAAATCAATGCCAACAATAATAAAATTAATGTACGACGTGAGTGCAACACTCGTTTAATTTCCAAATAAAAAATACGCATTTATTTCCCCTCCTTACTATAAACTGCTTCTGGAAATAACCATAAATATAAATCTTCTAATCGTGGTTCAACAGCAATAGAGTTATCAATTTGTGACTTTTCTGCCAAGTAACGAATAGATACTTGATTGTTTTTTTCACTACGCTGATTGATTATACGTAAATTCATTTCATATTTTGAAATATCTCTATTTGATATAAGACATTCCCATACTTTACCCTCTACTTTCTTAACCAGTTTATCGGTTGTTCCCACATCAAGAATTTTTCCACTTTTCATAATAGCATTTTGAGTTGATATGTACTCAATATCAGATACAATATGAGTAGATATTAGGACGATACGATTATGAGAAAATTCTGAAATAAAATTACGAAATTTCACTCGCTCACCAGGGTCAAGTCCTGCTGTTGGTTCATCCATTATAAGGATTTTAGGGTCATTTAACATAGCTTGTGCTATTCCCACTCTTCGTTTCATCCCACCAGATAATTTAATAATCTTTTTATTTTTCACATCAGATAATGTAAGAATTTCCAACAAATTACTAATTTTTCCTTTTACTTCTCTTGGTGGTACATCTTTCAATGCTGCTATATATTCTAAATAATCTTTTACAGAAAAATCCTGTGAGAAACCAAATTCTTGTGGTAAAAATCCTAGTAAATTTCTGTACTCAGCACCCATTGTATAAATATTTTTGCCATTATACATAATTTTGCCATTGGTAGGTTTCATAATGTCTGTAATGATTCTCATCAAGGTAGTTTTACCTGCTCCGTTCGCTCCTAAAAATCCCCACACACCTGGTGTTAAGGTAAGGCAAACATCCTCTACAGCAATTTTATCCTTAAATTTTTTTGTCACATGTTCAATTTTTAATTCCATATTTGAAACTCCTCTCTTTATCTACTTACCTGCAAAAACAAAAGTGCCTTGCTCAGTATTTATTTTACTAAACAAAGACACTCATAGTTTTAATATTAAATAGATAATTTCTTAAGAAAATCCTAATATTTGATTTATATTTTACTAAGTAGGTGCAGGAAGCGATACAGTAAATGTTGTGGCCTCATCTTTACTTTGAACAGTAATATCACCACCATGTAAATTTATAATTTCCTTAGCTATAGAAAGCCCTAAACCTGCACCACCCATATCGGATTTTCGGGCTTCATCTAAACGATTGAATTTTTCAAATATAGCATAAAGTTGTTCTTCTGGAATTGTCTGTCCATAATTTCTAAAAGCAATATCTACCTTGCTGTCTTTATGAACTGCTGAGATAATAATTTCTGTATTAGGATAGCTGTAAGCAATAGCATTTTTTAAGATGTTGTTAAACACTCTTGCAAGTTTTTCAGAATCTGCTTTTATTGTTAAACTTTCATTTGCTTTTAGAATGGCTCTATTTCCTTTTTCAGATAACAATAGGTAAAATTCATCCTTTAACTGGAGTAACATATAATATAGGTCTACTTTTTCGTAATTAATTTTGATTTGATTAGAATTATATCGTGTTATTTCAAAAAGTTCATTGATAAGTTTTTCCAAATATTGTGCTTTGTTAAGTGCAATTTCAGTATACTTAGATTTTTGAGAATTATCCATATTAGGTATTTCTTTTAATAAGCTCAAATATCCAATAACTGAAGTAAGTGGTGTCCTTATATCATGTGCTAGATACATCACAAGGTTATTCTTTTTGTTTTCAGCCTCTTTCACTGCTTGTTGACTTAACAAAACAGACATCTTAATTTGGTTCATTTGTTGTTCTATTTCCTTTAATGGCTTAGATAGTTCAACTAATTCATCATTTTGTTGATAAATAGTATGTGTTGCATTGATGATTTCTCTTAAATAATTCCATGGTTTTTTCCAATAAAAATTGAAAATAGTGATATATCCAATTATAAAAAACAAAAAAAATAATACATCTCTTCTCAACTTAATCCATTTAATAAGAGGATTTGAAAAATTTGAAAATGTATAATCAGCCATAAACATTAAAACCAATACTATACCTGTATAGATAGCTAACATTACATATAATTTATACTTTAAATACACCTCTGTATTTTTTTCTCTTTTTATAAATTTATATTTATCTCTTAGTTTCCTATAAGTAAAATTATTAATCTTTTTCATAATACTACATCCCTTCTTGACAAGAAAAATAGGTGTCAAATCTTGTAACCAACACCCCAAATTGTTTTTATATATTTTGCTTCATCTACAGTATCACCTAATTTTTCACGAAGATGGCGAATATGAACTGTTATAGTATTGTTACTTTTATTGTAATATTCATCTTTCCAGATAGCATGAAAAAGATTTTCTGAATTTACCACAGAACCTTTATTCTTTAATAATACATGTAGAATAGAAAACTCTGTTGGAGTAAGTGAAAGAGCTTTACCATTTAAATGACATTCATACGTTTGGGTATTCAATTCCAGACCTAAAAAAGAAAAAATATGTGAAAGTTCTTCACCAGACTGTAAACTTCCACTGTACTTCTTATACCTTCTAAGTTGTGCCTTCACTCTAGCAACAAGTTCCAAAGGTCGGAAAGGTTTAGTAACATAATCATCTGCACCTAAGGTTAGACCTGTAATCTTGTCTGTTTCTTCATCCTTGGCTGTTAACATAATAATTGGATAAGTATATTTTTCTCGAATTTTTTGACACAAAGAAAAACCATTTATCCCTGGCAACATAACGTCTAAAATTGCAAGGTCAAATTCATCTAAATTAATGCAGTTTAGTGCATCAAGACCAGAATAAAATTTATAAACAGTATAGTTTTCATTTGTAAGATAAACTTCTATTAAATCAGCAATATCACGTTCGTCATCTACAACTAAAATTTTTCCACTCATAGACTTTAAACATCCTTTCTATATATATTTATATATATTATACTAAATTTAATTCTTTTTATATAATTTTTTGCATTAGAATTTATTAAGAAATTCTTAATCTTATTAGATAATAAAACTGACTGTAATTTAACTTACAAAGTCTAGAAGAATAGGCTTTATCAATTAAATTATAGTCAGCTATTTTATAATAATTTAGTTTAGATATCGTTAACATCTCATGTTTCTAACATTTATTAATGATATTAATATATTTATTATTCCTTATTAAAATAGCATTCTTTATCTTTTTATGTAATTATTTATTGATATTTCAATACTTTAAAATCAAAACCTAAAACTTATGTCAGTTAAATGTCAGTAAAATATTTTATCCACAATTTTTACATAAGTTTTCCACAACTTATCCCCAATATTATCCACAAAAGGTAGCTACTATTGAGTGCTACCTTTTAATATATTCCTATTCTTCATCTTCTTGCCAACTTCTTATCCATTCTTCTAAAGCATCTAGTTTATCATTACTTATCTCTTCTTTATCATGCAGTTTTGAAATTAAATTTGAAATAGGATTATTATGTAAACCTCCAAAGAGTTTTTTAGTTTCTGATTTTAAGTATACTTTTTCTTTTATTAATATTGTATAATGTGTGTGTGTTTACCTATTTTTTGAGAAGCTAAAAAACCTCTTTTAGTCAACCTTAATAAAAGTGTTAGTGTTGTAGTTTGTTTCCACTTATATTCTTTTTCCATTTCTTCTGCAACATCTTTAGATATTACAGTTTTATAACCAGAATTCCACATATATTGCATAATCTTGAATTCTGAATCTGGTAATTTTTTATTTAGCATAATATTCACCTTTCTTTCTATTATACAAAATTATTTGTTCACTATTTTCTGCATGCTTTCTATAAATACTTTTATTTGTTCTTCTGTCATTTCTTCTTTTCTATGTATAGTTGTAAACACTCGTGTAAAAAAATTATCAAATTTACTTATATCTCTTTCTTCTTTTCTAGCATTTAAATATTCTTTTTTAGTTACTAATACTTCATAGCTAAACTGAAAACCTATCTTCTTCTTTTTTAATGTTTTCATCTTTACCAATC